>JAGWNO010000023.1 GCA_028871235.1 Gammaproteobacteria bacterium | reverse complement strand
GCCCTCGGGGTCAACAGTTACCTCGTGAAACCGATAGATTTCGAGCATTTTGGCAGGGAAATCGAGAAGACGGGCTTCTATTGGCTGCTGATGAACCGTGTGCCGCATGCCTGAAGCTGTGCGAATGGAGTATGGAGTATGAGACAGCCCATGCAGATCCTGTTCGTCGAGGATGTTGAGACGGAGACAGAGCTGGCCGTGCGGGAGCTGGAGCGCGGCGGCATCGCCTGCAGCTACAAACGCGTGGAAACAGAAGAAGCGTTACGGGATGTACTGAAGACATTCAAGCCCGACATCGTCCTCTCGGATTTCTCACTGCCCCGATTCGACGGCATGAACGCATTGCGGATCGTGCGCGAGCTGCTGCCGGATGTGCCGTTCATATTCGTCTCCGGCACCATCGGCGAGGAGCTCGCCATCCAGGCGTTGCATAACGGCGCCACGGATTATGTCCTCAAGACCAACCTGCGCAAACTGGTGCCGTCCGTAAAACGCGCCATTGCCGAAGTACGGGAGCGTCAGGAAAAGCTGCGCATGGAAGCCGCCCTCCGGCAGAGCGAGAATACACTGCGCGATATCGTCGAAACCATCCAGGAATGGATATTCGAGACCGACAGTGAACGGCGCATTCTGTTCAGCAACAGCTATGTCAGTGAGATACTGGGTTGCAGCCGCGAGGAGATCATCGGAACCAGCGTTGACGGATTCCTCGATGCCGAAGAGCGCGGCGCCCTGATCGCCGAATGGTCGGCGAAACACGATCCGGCACAGGTCGTGAACAGCGTCGCGCGCCGCTGGCGCCACCGGGATGGCAGCAGCCGCTGGCTTGAGGAGAAGGTCATCGTGCGCTGCGACGCCAGGGGCGCTCCGCTCGGCTTCCGCGGGGCACTCAGGGACGTCACCCAGCGGCGCCTGCATGAAGGGCATATTGCACGTATCAGCCGCATGCACGCGATGCTGAGCAATGTCAATTCGGCCATCGTCCGCATCCGCAGCCGCACCGAGTTATTCAAGGAACTGTGCCGCGTGTCGGTGGACATCGGGGGTTATGCGATCGCTTACGTGAGCGTGATAGAAGGCGCAACCGTCAAGCCGCTGGTATGGATGGGGCAGGGGGCTGATTTCCTGCGTGACCTGAGAATCCCGCTGGTGGCAACCGACCGGGCATCATCGAGCCTGACTGCGCAGGCCCTGCACAGCAGGGAGGTCGTCGTCAGCAATGACGTAGCCCGGGACGCGCGTCCCATGTATCAGCGAAACGACCTGTTGAAGCGCGGCTACCGTTCCGCGGCGATTCTGCCGCTGGAAGCGAATGGCAAGGTAATCGGCGCCCTGAGTCTTTATACCGCCGAGACCGGCGTGTTCACGGAAAGCGAGATTGCGTTGTTGCGGGAACTGGCCGGCGACATTTCCTTTGCCATCCAATCCATTGAAAACGAACGGGCGCTGCACTACCTGGCATTCTATGATGCATTGACCAACATGGCCAACCGCTCCCTGTTTTCGGAGCGGCTGAGCCAGATGATATCAGCCGCCAAAGAAAATAACCGGCCCATTTATCTGGTGCTGATGGACCTGGAACGGCTGCATACCATCAACAACAGTTTCGGACGGCATGCGGGTGATCAGGTGATACGGGCCATAGGCCAGCGGCTGCTGATGGCGGTTGGCGACGGTACCCACGCCGGGTACTGCGGCGCCAACTGTTTCGCCATTGCCGTGACCGCGGTGGACGGCGAAAACCAGCTCGCGGACTGGGTACGGGAGCGGATTACCGGGGCCATCAGCGAGCCGATTTCCATCGACGGCAACAGCTTGTACATAACGGCAAAATACGGCGTCGCCAGCTGCCCGCAGGATGCGCGCGATGCGGATATGCTGCTGCGCAATGCCGAGGCGGCGCTGCGCTGGGCCAAGACCCATAACGAGGCATATGCCCGCTATGCAGTGCGCATGAATACGGAAGTCTCCGAACGCCTGACCCTCGAGAACAAGCTGCGCCAGGCGCTCGAGCTCCGGCAGTATGTACTGCATTACCAGCCCAAGGTGCGCATGGATACAGGCGAGATATCCGGAGTGGAGGCCCTGTTGCGCTGGCAGGATCCCGAGACCGGACTGGTTCCGCCCATGAAGTTCATCCCCCTGTTGGAGGAAACCGGACTGATCGTGGATGTGGGTCAATGGATTATCAAGCAGGCCATCGCTGATCACGCGCAATGGACCGACCTCGGACTGGTTCCGCCCCGCATCGCCGTCAACATCTCCGCCGTACAGCTGCATGATGCGGATTTTGTTGCGCAGACGCTGAAACTCGTGAGCGGCATCCGGCCGGAAGACATGTATATCGAGTTTGAGATCACGGAAAGCATGTTGATGAGCGATATTGACCAGAGCATCGGCAAGCTGCGCAGCTTGCGCGATGCGGGCATAAAGATAGCGATTGAAGACTTCGGTACCGGCTATTCGTCGCTGAGCTACCTGACCAAACTGCCCGTCGATACCCTGAAAATAGATCGGTCTTTCGTCAATGGCATCACTACCGACGCAGACAAGAAAGCGATCGTCGCGACCATCATTTCCATGGCGAGATCACTGGGCAAAGTGACCGTTGCGGAGGGCGTGGAAACCAGGGAACAACATGCCTTTCTCAGACAGATGAACTGTGACGAGATCCAGGGCTATTTGATCAGCCAGCCGGTTTCCGCGGAGCTGCTTGTGGCGCAGCTGCGTGCCCGCATCCTGGTACATTGAGACAAGCGGCTCGCGGAAACCCCTGCTATAGTAATATATCGGCGGATTCCAACGGCCCGCATGCCATGGTCTTGCCATGTGCCGGCATGACCACATCCCGAGGGGGCGGGCGGCAGCGAGTAAACCCGGTTTACCCGGCGTCATTATCCGGAAACAGCCACATGATCAAACCGCTGGAGCGTCGCAGATACCCCCGCCTGCGCCGGGAGGAGCGTGCCGTCATCCGCCCGCTGGATGTCGATGCACCAGAGCAGAATGCGTGCCATTGCATCACCGTGGATGTGTCATTGAACGGCCTGCAGGTCTGCCTCAAGCAGCGGCATGAACCGGGCGAGTTGCTCGATATGCTGGTGAACATGGAAGGCTACGGGGACCCCTTCCATCTGCTCGGCGAGGTGAAATGGTGCGCCACCCTGCGCAGCCAGCAGGATTACTGCCTGGGTGTGGAGATAAAAGATACCAATGATCAAAATTTTTCCGACTGGCGGCGCGTATTCAACTGAGCGGCATGCGGTCACTCATCGGCCCGGCTGGCTCGGGACCGCATTGTAAGTACCGCACTGCGGACATTTGATCAGCAGTTGGGCTTCGTTTCGGAATTTCTCCCGGACCGCGTCCAGTGGAGCGCGTACCAGTACCGTGGCGCATTTCCCGCACAGGGACTCGTCGGCGCCGCCCCAGCTGATGACCGGCGAAATCCTGGCTTCGAGTATCCTGGCCCTGGCGTGAGGGGTCTTGACGGTGGTGAGCGTGGTACGGTTCATGACGGCCTGCACTGACGGTCGGCTGCCTCCCCGGGGGCTTTCATCAACATTGGATAGCGCGCCGCTGGATTAGTTGCCCGGCTGCCGGCCGTGTCTGCCCCATGGGCGCATTAATTCCTTGTTAGTATCAGGAGTGTTATGTGAAATCTTGACTCGCGCTTTAATGGCCAGCGCAGCGTGAAAGCCGGCGGCGGACTGGTAAAATTACCCCATTCAATAATATCCGGGGTCAGACATGTGGGGATGGCTTAAATCACGCGGAACCAGGCCGGGAACCGCGGTGCGCGGCGCCAGTACCACAGGCATGGAAAATACCCTGGTACGCACCCTCGCCGCCGGCATCCGCGCGCGCTCGGGCAACCGCAAAGGCCAGGTGCTGCATGCTTATGTACAGTCTCCCAGCCCGAGCGTGGCGGGAACGCGCGCCATCGTCGCGGGCGGCGTGGCCGTGGATAGCACGAACCGCGACGGCGACACTCCGCTGCTGATCGCGGCGCGCGGCGGCCGGGAACCCATCGTCAGGACCCTGATCGGACTCGGCGCCAACGCCTATCACCGCAACCGCCAGGGACGGACGGCGCTGCATGAGGCGGCGGAAGCCGGATCGCTGTCACTGGTCAGGTTCTGTCTCACCTACCGTGCCATGCTCGACGCCCGTGACAACCAGGGCAACACGCCGCTGCATCTCGCCGCCGTGCGCACGCATGTGGAGGTCATGGAGTGCCTGATTCGTGCCGGCGGCAGTCCCGGCATCGCCAACTACGCGGGCCAGACCGCCTTCACGGTGGCGAATGAAGCGCTCCGGCAGCAGATGGCCAACTGGTGGCTTGAGACCACCGCGCGCATGCAATCACGCAAAGGCCCCGCCGCCGCTGGCGAATCCGCGAAGACCTGAATTACCGCGCACTGACTGCCGCACCGGGCAACACGCGCGTTTCCATTACGGCTTTCACAAAGCATGGTCGCGGCGTAGAGTCTTCCGCTCAAGGCGCGTCTCCCTGGCGGACGACGGCGGCACACTTAAAGGAGCGCACAGTGATCTACGACAGCATCCTCGATACCGTTGGCCGGACGCCCATCATCCGTTTGCAGCGCATCCCGCCCAAACAGGTGCAGGTGTACGTGAAGATGGAGGCCTTCAATCCCGCCTCCTCCGTAAAGGACCGGCTGGCCTTGGCCATCATCCTGGATGCGGAGCAGCGCGGCACGCTCAGGCCGGGCCAGACCGTCATCGAAGCCACCTCCGGCAACACCGGCATCGCCCTGGCGATGGTGTGCGCGGCGCGCGGCTATCCGTTCGTCGCCGTCATGTCCGAGACCTTTTCCATCGAGCGCCGCAAGCTCATGCGTCTGCTGGGCGCCAAGGTGATCCTGACAGCCGCGGCGGAGCGCGGCACGGGTATGGTGCGCATAGCCGAAGAACTGGCGAAGAAACACGGCTGGTTCCTGGCGCAGCAATTCGATAATCCCGCCAATCCCGCCTATCACCGCAGCACCACCGGCCCGGAGATCCTGGTGGACTTCGCCGGCAAGCGGCTCGATTATTTCGTCACCGGCTGGGGCACCGGCGGCACCCTCACCGGTGCCGGCGAGATGCTGAAACTGGCACGGCCGGGCATCAAGATCATCGCCACCGAACCGGCGGGCGCCGCGTTGCTGGCCGGCAAGCCCTGGCAACCCCACAAGATCCAGGGCTGGACGCCGGACTTCGTACCGCAGGTGCTTAACCGCAAGGTCATCGATGAGATCCTGCCGGTGGATGACATCCTGGCGCGGGATACCGCGCGGCGGCTCGCCCGGGAGGAGGGCATGCTGGTGGGCATCTCCGCCGGCGGCACGCTGGCGGCGGCGCTGCAGGTGGCGGCCAAGGCGCCGCCGGGATCGGTGCTGCTGGCCATGCTGCCGGACACCGCGGAACGTTACATGTCCACCATTCTCTTCGAGGGCATCAATGAGGGTTCCGACGACGCCTGGCTTGCCGGCATCGAGGCCGTAAAGAGATAGGCGGCCTTGATGCCGGAGCGCATGTTGTCGTTGTGGTAGGTGAGCACCGCCACCGCGGAACCGCTTACCGGAGGCAACGGCGCGGGGCCGCCGCTGGCCGGCCTGGCCGCAGCAGTATGCGCATGCGCATTTTCATGATCACGTCCTGTCGCGACGGCCTTCCTCCGGGAGACACTTTAATAGCCAGCGGGGCATGCGGTCAGTTGCCGCTGCTTGCGGCGGGCGTTGCCGGGATCCGGGGGCTACCCGTGGTGCATCGGTATCGCCACGTTGGCCACCCAGCGGCCCTGATCATCGGGGCCGCACTCCAGGTGGTAGCGGTTGCCGTAGATGGCAAACAGCCTTCTGCGGGTGTTCTTCAGGCCCATGCCGCTACCCCGCTTTTCGCCGCCGTTGGCCCCTTTGCCGGCGGCGTTTTTCACGGTGAACATGATGAATTCATCGGTGTAGCGCCCGCGGATCTCCACGGTATCCTTCCCGGGTATCTTGGCCACGCCGTGCTTGATGGCGTTCTCCACGAATGGCACCAGCAGGAACGTGGGAATGCTGTGGTTGATGGTCTGCTGGTCGAGGGCGATGTTTACATCCAGCCGGTCCTCGTAGCGTGCCTTCATGACCGCGAGATAACGCTCCACGAAATGCATCTCCTCCCTGACGGTGGTGAATTCGTGGTGACTGTCGGTGAGGCTGCGCCGTATGAGGGCGCTGAGCTCCGTAAGCAGCTTCTCTGCGCGGTCCGGATCGGTGTGTATCAGGGCCACGATGGTGTTCAGGGAATTGAAGAAGAAATGCGGATTCAACTGTCCGCGCAGCGTGCCCAGTCTCGCCTCCAGCCATTTGGAACGCAGCTGCGTCGCCTTCAGTTGTTCCGATTTGAAGCGCAGGAAAGCGTTGATGCCGAATATCAGCACCAGCCCCAGCAGGTAGACGATCGAATACTGGATGGTGGTGGCCGCCCAGTACTGCCAGGGCATGAACTCGTGGATGAGTTTTGCGAAAACGACCGGTGTCCCGAAAACACGGTTGACGGCGTAATAGGAGATGATCAATGCCGGGCGCGTCAGCGCAGAGAACGCCATGGCTATGACGATCTGCTTGGCGACGAACCGGCCTGTCTTGTGGCGTTGCAAAGCGATGTTGACCGCCAGCAGGTAGGCGCCGACCAGCAGCGGGAACAACAACAGGCGAATCAGCACGCGTTGGACGATATCGGCGACGCCCACGCCTTTCTCGTCCAGCGCGCTGTCGAAAAGCATGACCAGGATGTCCCATGTGGTCGCGTATATCCACAGGGAAACGCTCACCAGCAGCACGATCAGCGCCCGCCGGCGGAACGGCGAGCCGCGGCTTTGCAGGAACGCCAGCAGCGTGGATCCGCCCATCGCGGGCATCCAGCGTGCATGGATACTGGCGTGTTCGTCGTCGTGCATGGGAATACCGTTACCCCGGGTTGCGTGTGGCCGCGGGTGAGGCGCCGGCGCCCGTACTGGCGTCGCGGATCACGGACGCAGCGCGCGCTGCCGGCTTTATGGTCTCATAACCGGCGCCTGGCGCGCGCACCTGCCGGCCGGCGGCCTCGGGGCAGCACTTTGGAACGCCCGGCGGCGGCGTATAGCGGCGCTCGATGCCCCGTATGAATTCCCGGCCCTGTTCCCGCAATTCATCCGCCATGATATTCGCGCCGATGAGTGGCGGGATCCAGAAATCGGGCTCAATGCTGCTTTCCCAATACAGGCGTGTGCCGCCGCCCTCGGGCTGCAGGTGCCAGGAAGAGCTGCCCTGCTTCACGTTGCTGCCGGCCGGCAGGGTGACGGCGACGATATCCCATCGGGAGAGTTCCGTGAACTGCTGCAGCTGTCTGATGGTGCGGCAGAAGATCGCGACACAACCGCGGGTTTCCATGTATACCAATTGCGTGTGCGCATCCAGCTGCCTGAGCCGCCTGCTCTGGCGGATGCTGGCGTCGAGCTGCGGGAGGTGCGTGAAGTCGGTGAGCGCCGCGTACACCTGCGCGGGGGTGGCATCCACATGCACGTCCGCGCTGACACGGTAGCGGTTGCCGTCCCGGCTCACCTCCAGTTTGTAGAACGTGGCGCCCGTGGCCGCCTGCAACGGTCCCAGCAGGCAGGCGCCGGCGCACGCCAGCCACAACAGCCACCGGCACTCCCGGCTTGCCGGCGACATCGCGGCGCGATTCCTGGCGGACTGCCGGAGAGCCCTTACTGCAGTATCAGCGTGGCGCTGGATATGTCGGCATGGGTGTGCACGTGGCTCGCGACCATCATCACCACCGCGTCCTTTGCCTGATCGAAGGACAGCAGCGCCTCGCTGTCCGCGAGTCCGTCATGCACCACGATCTGTCCGTTGGACATGCTGGTGACGCTGGTATTGTCGAGGATGCGGTCGAAACCCGTGCCGTCGGCGGTGAACGGCGTGGCGACCAGATCGAATTTTGCGGCATCCAGGCCCTGGCTGGACAGCGAGTCCGCCAGCAATGCCACCAGCGTCTTGTTGAGCAGCGTCAGCGCCCGGGCCCCGGGGGCGGGATGCCTGTCGGGGTTGGCGAAGGCCGCGGCGGCGTTGGTGCCGCGGGCGCCGTACCACATGCGCACCATCAGATCCGTCATGGGGGTGATGTTGATCACCCCGGCGCCGGTGCCGAAGCCGTACAGCACACGGCCCTGGTTGTCCTCCGCCTTGAGCAGGAAGGGGGCGCTGAGCCCGCTGGTGGCGATCAGGTAACGGCCGCCGGCGTCAGTCATCGCCACCGCCATCTGGTCATGAGCGTCCTTGAGACTGACCAGCGCGCCGGCGAGCGGCATGCCGATGGCAACGGTGCCGGTGGCCATCGCCATGGTGGTGACGTTCAGTGTCGCCTTGTTGCTGGTGATGGTGGTGACCATGCCGGTACCGGGGGTGCAGTACGGACCCGTGCACCCACCGCCACTGCCGCCGTAGCTGACAGCGGCGGTGATGGTGGTGGTACCGGCGGCCATGCCGGTTGCCAGACCAGCGGTGTTGATGGTTGCCACGCTGGGGTTGGACGAGGCCCAGGTGTAGGCCACGCCGCTCACGGTATTGCCATTGGCATCCTTGGCGACCGCGGTGTACTGCTGGGTGCCGTTTACGATGATGCTCGCGGTCGTGGGCGAGATGGTGATGTTGGAGACCAGACCCGCACTGCTCATGCTGTAGCTGCTGCTGCCATAACCGCCGCAGCCGGAGAACACGAGCATCAGTGCGGATACCAGCGCCGTGCCGGCGCGCTGTGCGATGCGCTGAATCATGACGACCACCCCGCAAACAGATTGCGCTCCCGCCATGGGGAGCAATGCCTGTAATTAGAGCACCCGTGGCGGGCGGGAATTTGTGCTTGCGGAGAATGCGATCAATCCTGCGATGAACGCCGCAGAAAAACCGCTTGGACATGGCATCCGGTGAGGCATCAGCGATGCGGGGACCGGGCACACGCCTGGCACAACAATCGGACAGAGCGGCAACCCCAGGCGGCAAGGGTCCGCTGACGGGGATTGGCTGCTGCTCCCGCCGCGCTGGTGTTGGCAAGTCCAGTCAATGCTTGCCCAGACAAGATGTACGCCGGCCGGGCGGCGGGACGGGCCCGCCGCGTTCGCCCCAAAGCCGGGTTATGTCCTACTGTTTGTGGTGCGACTCCCAGCGCCGCAGCGCGGCGAGGGTGTTGGCCACGTGCTGGTCAGGATTGAGATTGGTATAGGTATAGATGATGGTGTCGTCGGGGGCGATCACGTAGGACGTGCGGTTCGCATACTTGGTCGCTTGGGGCAGCACCGCGTCGTAGGATTGCATGTTCTGCTGATCGGTGTCCGCGGCCACCGGGAACTTGCTGCGGCATTCGCTCACCGAGAATTTTTTCAGGGTGGCGATGTTGTCGTGGGACACGCCGATGACGGTGGCTCCCAGCGCCTGGTACTTGCCGATAGCCTCGGCAAAATCATGCGCTTCGATGGTGCAGCCCTTGGTGAAGGCCGCCGGATAGAAATACAGCACCACCGGACCCTGCTTGAGCGCGTCAGCCAGAGAGAAGCCGTATACCTTGCCGCCCAGCGACGCCTCGGCGGTGAACAGCGGCGCCTTGGCGCCCACCGCCAGGCTGGCAAACGCGGGCAGCGCGCAGACCGCCCCCATCAATGTCATGACCAGCAGAAAACGTTTCATGGGAATCTCCTCGATTGCAAAACAACACAACGTCAAATGTCTGAATGCGGCCACGGGCGCCGCAGTCACCTCGAACTCATGTGTGCCCGGGGCGCGCTCCGCGCCGGCCCGTCATTTCCCGGCCACCGGCTTGAGCGCCACGGAAAACGCCAGCTCCACCCGGTCGCCCACCCAGCCGGTGTCGGCCCACTGGCCGAGACCGATATGGTAATCGAGGCGCGCAAAACTCAAGCGGCCTGCAAGCCGTGCGCCGCCGCCGGCCGCTGGCGTGAACCTGACCGGCACACTGATTTCGCGGGTCACGTCGCGCAGCGTCAGTTTGCCGGTCACCTGATAACGCCCCTGCCCCATGGATTTGACCGATTCGCTTTCGAACACCGCCTGCGGCCAGCGGGCACTGTCGAAAAAATCCGGACCGCGCAGCGCCGCATCCAGCTCAGGCAGTTGCGTGTCCACCGAAGCGGTGCGCACGCTCACGCGGATGCGGCTGTCCGCGGGGTCGCCGCTGCCAATACACACCCGACCATCATAATCGCTGAAAGTGCCCTGCACCGGCGCCCCCGCCTGCGTGCCGGTGAACACGATCCCGCCTGCCTGCGGCACCGGCACCCAGCAGTCCGCCGCAGCGCGCGCTGCGCCCGCCGCCCAGAGCCAGACACCCGCGGCTATCCACGCCCCGCGGTTCACGGTGGACGCCCGCTGCGCCGCGCGCGGCGCGTGAATGGCAGCATGCGCGTCAGCACGTTGTCCTTGAGGATGCGGTGATGCCAGAACGCCGCACCGGTGTGAATGACAACCACCGCGAGCAGCAGCCAGGCCATGGTCTGGTGGGTCAACAGCAGCCAATGCGCCAGCCGCCGGTCCGGTGCCACCAGGTCCGGCAGGGAAAACAGTCCGAACCAACTCACTGTCAGGTTGGAAGCTGAGGACAGCAGCCATCCGGCGATCGGCATGGCCAGCAGCAGGGCGTAGAGCAGGCCGTGGGACAGACGCGCCGCCGTCCTGAGCGGCGCCTGCGATGACCATGGCGGGGGCGGTGAGTACATCCGCCACGCCAACCGCAGCATGACCAGGGCGAAGAGCGTCAGTCCGAGGGATTTGTGGCGCGCCAGCAGGATCAGCCGTTCCAGGCCGAGCGGCAGGCCGTGCGCCTTCACGCCGAGCACGAACTGTACCGCCACCAGCGCCGCAATCAGCCAGTGCAACGCCTGTGCCACAATCCCGTAGCGTTCGGGCGTGTTCCTCAGCGGAATAGAATGCCCGGCCGGACGGTCCATGGGAGTCAGATCTGCCGCCATTGAGTCGCACGCTGCATACACCTCAACCCCACCGCTATTCCTGGAGACCAACAACATGAAGCTGCCCAAAGTCATGGCTCTGTGTGCAAGCGCAGGCCGCCGCGCCATACCCGGCTTGCTGCTCGTCGTCCTGGCGGGCTGCGCCGGGGTAACGGCCCCGCCTCGCACCGGCGGCCCCGCCCTGCCTCCGCCTCCGCCCCTCATGACGGCGGGCGCTGTCCACTACGTCATCCGCTCCGAGCTGTCGGAGGTGCGCTTTCTGGTGTATCGCGCGGGGCCGCTGGCGGCGTTCGGTCACAACCATGTGATACGCGCCGGCAGCGTCCGGGGGGATATCTACCTCAACCACAACTTCGATCTCTCCGGTTTTACCTTGACCCTGCCCGTGGCCGGCTTGCGCGTGGATGAACCGGCGGACCGGGCGGTGGAAGGTGCCGATTTTGCCGCGCAACCCGCGGCGGCGGCCATCGCGGGCACCGCCAAAAACATGCTCGGACCGGCGCTGCTCGATGCGGCGCGCTACCCCGACATCCGCGTGCGCTCGGTGCAGCTGGTCGGCCCCGAATGGGGGCCGGAGGTCACGGTACGCATCGAGCTGCGCGGCACCCAACGCGAGCTGAGCGTACCGGTGGCGCTCAACGCCTGCGGCGGGCAGCTGACCGTTACCGGCACGTTTGCATTCCGTCAAACCGACTTCGGCATCAGGCCGTTCAGCATCCTGGGCGGCGGCTTGCGCGTGGCCGATACGGTGAAAGTGCGTTTCCACATCGTCGCCCAACGGGGCTGACTGCGCCTTCCCCGGCCCCCCAGAAGCCGTGAAATTATGGGGATGCCGGACTCCGGTGTGGCCGGATTCATTCACGCGCACCCGCCGCAGCCATCCTGGCGGTCCGCGCAGGCAGCGACTGCCGTAATTAAAGCATCGGTACTTCGGGCAAGCGCGTGCTTGCGGAGAATGCGATCCACTGCGCGATGAACACCGCAGTAAAACCGCCCGGATGTGCCACCTGGCGAGGTGTTGGGTGGTTGAGCGACGCGCGTTCAGGCGCCCGGCCGATACGCACCGGCCGGCGCGGACGGGGGCATCTAGCCGGGTCCGGTGATTTCGGCGAGCAGCCGGCGGACCGCACTCCGATAGGTGGTGCCGGAGGCAAAACGCTCGCCGGTGCGCAGCAGGAATTCATAAGCGCCGCGCTGTCTGGGCTTCATTTCCTTCACGTGATCCAGATTGATTATCACCGAGCGGCTGATGCGCACGAACGTCCGGCCGCCGACCCGCTGCTCCATGGCGCGCATCCTTTCACGGATCATGGCGCGCTGTCCGCTGGCGGTGTAGATATGCAGGTAATCGCCTTCTGACTGCATATGGGTGATGTCATCGAGGCTGAGGAATTTGAGCCGGCTGCCGTCTTTGACGGTAAGACGGCCTGCGGTGCGCGGTGAGATCGGGGGCGTGGGCGCTGCGGAATGCGGCGGAACCCGGTCACTGTCGGTGGCTGCGGGCAGTGCAGATGCGCCGTGTTCCAGCCGGGTTCGCAGTTTGTCGAGCGCCTGCCTGAATCGCTCTGTATCGAAAGGCTTTAAAAGGTAATCCACCGCATCCACGGCAAATGCCTCAACGGCATGTTCCCCGTAGGCCGTGGTGAAGATGATTTGCGGGGTCCGATCCTGCCGCAGCAGTTGGCTGAGCTGGAGCCCCGACAATCCCGGCATCTTGATATCCAGGAAGATGAGGTCCGGGGCCAGCTGCTTCACCTTGGCGAGCGCATCCATGCCGTCACCGCTCTCGCCGACCAGCAGCAGATCCTGTTCCTGCCTGATCAGGTTCTTGATGCGGTTTCTGGCGGGTGGTTCATCGTCCACCACAAGCACCTTGATCATTGTCGCGTACCTCGGGTGCGCCGCTGTCTCCACCGGGCGGGCAGCTGCGCGCGCAGCGGATAAAGTCCATACGCCCGTGGCGGGCGCCGGCCGGTTTTCCGCGCGGGCGCAGCCGCTTGCCACCGCCTCAAGTATGCGCCCGCGGGCGCAACCCGGCAGGACTTCATGACAGGCCGCGGACGTTCATGACGGGAGCGAAACATCAGACGGCGGGATCGGCGCCGGTGTGCCGGCGCTTGTAATAAAAATTCCAGATGAAATACAGCGGTACGCCGAGGAGCGTGATCGCCAGGCTGCGGCCGGTGTTCAGCGGATCCCGGTAGAGCGAGTTGCCGATGACCACCAGGGTGCCCAGCACGAACAGCGCCGGGACCAGCGGGTAGCCGAGCACCCGGTAGGGACGCGGCAGCTCGGGGCGCCTGCGGCGCAGCAGGAACAGACCGATGACCGCCAGCGCCAGGAACGGCCAGATGCCGAGCACGTAGGCGGCGGCGAGTTGCAGGAAATCCTGCAGCAGCACGTAGATGACTGCCAGCACGCCGGTGAAGGCGATGGCAACGTACGGCGTCTCGAAGCGCGCGTGGATCCGGCCCACGGATTTGAAGAACAGGCCGTCCTCCGCCATGGCGTAGAACACCCGTGGGTCGGACAGGATGCTGCCGTTGAGCGAGCCGAAGGTGGACACCATCACCAGCGCCGCGACCACCGCGGCGCCGCCCTGGCCCAGCACGCCGGTGACCGCGTCGGCGGCCACGGATTTGGAGGCGGCGAGCGCGGCGAACGGCAGCGCCACCAGATAACCGGCATTGACCACCAGGTACACCGCGATCACCACCAGGGTGCCGGCGATGAGCGCCCGCGGCAGGCTGGTTTGCGGATTTCGCATCTCGCCGGAGAGGGTGGTGAGGTTCTCCCAGCCGTCATAGGCCCACAGCACCGCCACCAGGGCGATGCCGATGCCGCTCCAGCTGACGCTTCCAGAAGCGACGCCGGCCAGGGTGCTGCCCGCATGCGGTGCAAACACGAACAGCACCACCGCCAGACCCAGCAGCGCCAGCAGTTTGGCGCCGGTGGAGATGTTCTGCACCACCGCGCCCATGCGCACCGAGCGGTAGTGAGCGGCGCAGATAAGCGCGATGAGCGCCGCGGCGATCAGGTGCGTCGGCAGCCTGCCGTAGTGCATGACGCCGCCGAAGTATTCCGCGAAGGTGAGGCTCTGGGCCGCCCACGAGAACGGCGTGGTCAACAGCCACATCCAGCCGAACAGGAACGCCAGCGGCCGGCCATACGCTTCCCGCAGGTACACATACGGGCCGCCGGCATGCGGGAACATCGCCGCCAGTTCCGCGATGGACAGGGCGCCGAACAGCGCCACGATGCCGCCCAGTATCCACACCAGCGCCACGCCGGTGATGCTGCCGGTCTGCATGGCGATGGGCGAGGGCACGCGGAAGATGCCGCTGCCGATGATGACGCCGATCACCACCGCCATGCCGGTCCAGGTGCCGAGCTTGCGGGGCAGCCGTCTTGCGGGCTGGTTTGTGGCCATGTTTACCTGGATCTCCGTGCGCTGCAGGCAGGTGGCGCAACCGGCTGTGCAGCCTGCCACAGCCGCAGGGTTTCGTCACCTGCCGCGGCAGGTGTCGCCGCTATGGCAAACCGTTATAGTGAAGTCACCGCCGGTGTGCCCGGTCCGTGTCCATCCACAGGAGTGCATCCATGATTGCGCATCTGCCCGCTATCATGGCGGCGGCCACGGGCACCGGCAGCAACTGCCTGTGCGCACGCCGGAGTCGCGCCTTTTACCTGATCAATGCCGTCTATGGCATTGGTGGGTTTCTGCAGCATGGGTGTGATTGTCGCGCTCCTCCGCAACCGCAGCTGGTCGCGGCAACCGGCGGGATGCTTTGATGGAACGTGACTACCAGTACGGGTTCGCTGCCCAGGGCGGCGCCATGTACGACCTGCGGCGCCGCGAGCAGAAAGCTCATACCATGATGGCGGTTCTATCCGATTATTTCGCCGGACAATGTAAAACCCTGGATACGCTTACCATCGGCGGTTCCACCGGCATCATCGACAATTATCTGGCGCAGCATTTCCGCAGCGTCACCAGCATCGATATCGATGCGCCCGCCATCGCCTATGCCCGCGCGACCTTCCAGCGGAGCAACCTGGAGTTCCTGGTGGGCGATGCCATGCAGATCCCCTTCGGGGCCGCACGTTTTGATGTGGTCATCTGCTCGCAGGTGTACGAGCATGTGCCGGATGCCGGCAGGATGTTCGCCGAGATCCTGAGGGTGCTGAAGCCGGGAGGCGTATGCTATTTCGCCGCCAACAACCGCTTGATGCTGAACGAACCCCACTACAACCTGCCGCTGCTGTCAGTCATGCCGCGGCCGCTGGCGCACCTCTACATCCGCCTGGCGGGCAAGGCGCCCCACTATTATGAGAAACACCTGAGCTACTGGGGGCTGACGGCGCTGGTAGCGCGCTTCGTGCGGCACGATTACACGCGCGCCATCATCGAGGATCCGCGGCGCTACGCCGCCGACTACATGCTTACGCCCGGCAGCCGCAAGGCCGCCATCGCCCGTTTCCTGTGCCGGCATGCTTACTGGCTGGTGCCCGGCTATATCTGGCTGCTGGAGAAGCCGGGCGGCGGTCCCTTAAGATGATGCCGCCAGCAGCCGCTGAAAACCCGCCGCAGACCGCGGCGGCGATGCTCGCGGGATTCATCCGCGGCCATGCGCGGCTGGTGATACTGACAGGCGCCGGCTGCAGCACCGGTTCGGGCATCCCCGACTACCGCGACCGGGAAGGCCACTGGAAGCGCGAACCGCCGGTACAGTTCCTGGATTTTGTGGCGAGCGCCGCGGTGCGGCGGCGCTACTGGGCGCGCAGCCTTCTCGGCTGGCGGCGGATCGCAGAGGCGCAGCCCAACGGCGCGCACCACGCACTCGCCGGGCTGGAACGGGCCGGGTTCGTCCGGCATCTCATCACCCAGAATGTGGATGGACTGCACCAGAAGGCCGGCAGCCGGCGCGTCACCGACCTGCACGGCTGCCTTGATGCCGTTGTGTGCCTTGCCTGCGGCGCCAGCGGACCCCGCGAGCGGTTCCAGGCCAGGCTTGCAGCCCGCAACCCCCGCTGGCTGGCGCTGACTGCCGGGAGTGCGCCCGATGGGGACGCGGATCTCGATGGCGTGGATTTCTCCGCTTTCGAGGTGCCTGACTGCGAAGCTTGCGACGGCCTGCTCAAGCCCGCGGTGGTGTTCTTCGGCGAGGCGCTGCCGGCAGTGCGCAGCACCGGGGCGCTGGCGGAAGTCCAGCAGGCCGATGCGCTGCTGGCGGTCGGCACCTCGCTCATGGTGTGGTCGGGATTCCGGCTGGCGC
>JAGWNO010000022.1 GCA_028871235.1 Gammaproteobacteria bacterium | reverse complement strand
TTCGCTGCGGTTGTTCGAGAAACACTTACTGGAAATCCTGGGTTACGGTCTCACCCTGGATCATGAGGCCGAGACCGGACGACCCATCGAGGCGGGTGCGTTGTATCGTTATCACCTGGAGCGGGGCGCGGTACGGGGGGCCGCAGGCGGGGGCATGGGTGTGCAGGTGAGCGGCGATACGCTGCTGGCGCTTGCCGCCGAGAGTCTCACCGGCCGTGAACAGCTGCGCGAGGCGCGGCTGCTGCTGCAGGCGGCGCTGGAGCGGCATCTCGGCGGCCGGCCCCTCAAGACCCGCGAGGTGCTGCGTGCATTTGGAAAGGCGGCCGGCTGACGGAATAATGGCGCAGTCAATTCGACGGAAGGCCCGATCTCATGGCTCACTCTATCCAGCTTGGCGTCAATATCGATCATGTGGCCACCTTGCGCCAGGCGCGCGCTACCCGTTATCCGGATCCGGTGGAGGCGGCGCGACTGGCTGAGGGTGCTGGTGCCGATAGCATCACTGTGCACCTGCGCGAGGATCGGCGCCACATCCAGGAGCGCGATGTGCGCTTGCTGCGGCAGGTACTGCAGACACGCATGAACCTGGAGATGGCGGTGACCGACGCGATGGTGGCCATGGCCTGTGAACTGCTGCCGGAGGATTGCTGCCTGGTGCCGGAGCGGCGCCAGGAACTCACCACCGAAGGCGGTCTGGATGTGGCCGCACAGCCCGGGCGTATTGCAGCTGCCGTTACCCGGCTGATGGCGGCGGGGATCCACGTTACTCTATTCATCGACCCCGAGCCGGCGCAGATCGAAGCGGCCGCTGCCCTGAACGTGCCGGCGGTCGAGCTGCACGCGGGCCGCTACGCCGATGCCGCCCACGCCCAGGCGCAAGCGCAGGAACTGCACCGGTTGCAGGTCGCGGCACAACTGGCGGCACGGCTGCGCCTGCATGTGCACGCCGGCCACGGCCTGCATTATCACAACGTGGTGCCGGTGGCGGCGATCCCGCAGATCAGCGAACTCAATATCGGTCACAGCATCATTGCGCGCGCCATCATGACCGGTCTGCCGGCGGCGGTACGCGAGATGAAACAGCTCATGCAGGACGCGCGCCGCACATGATCCTCGGCATCGGCACCGATCTGGTGGAAGTGGAGCGTATCCGCCGTGTCTGGGAGCGGCGCGGTGAGCGTTTCGTTGCCCGCATCCTGTGTCCTGAAGAGCTGCCCGGCTTCCGCCGCACTAAAGACCCGGTGCGGTACCTGGCGACGCGCTTTGCCGGGAAGGAAGCGGTGGTGAAAGCCATGGGCACGGGTTTCAGTCACGGCATGTGGGTGCGGGATGTGGGCATCGTGGCGGATGCCTGGGGCAAGCCGTGCGTGATCTTTTCTGCACGTGGCCGGTCGGCGTGTCAGCGTCTGGGGGCCGGGGAGGCCTTTGTGAGTCTCAGCGACGAGGCAGGCGTGGTGCTGGCGTTCGCGGTGCTGCTCAGGGTGTCCGCCCTGGTGTAACCCGCATGGCGGTCAGGCGGGCGAGAACGCGCCGCACCTCGATGGCCGCCCGCGCCATCAGCCCGGCCAGTTCCTGAAGTTCCCCTGTCCGCAGACATTGCTGCATGCGGTTGCAGAGTTCCCGCAAGGCAAGCAGCCGGCAGAAGGCGGCGGTGCCATTCAAGGTGTGCATGGATTCCATCATGCGCGGCAACTCGCGGGCCCGCCAGGCGGTGCACACGGCGTGCCACTGCACCGGCAAATCCTCCACCAGCATGGCCCGGATCCGGGGTTTAAGTCCGGCGAGCGCCTCATCCAATCGGGTCGCCGCGGCATCGCCGGCGCCCCGGACTGCGGAACCGTCTTCGGCGGACGCCGGCGCCAGCTGCCGGTGAAGCGCCTGCAGCAGCGCTGCTTCCTCCAGCGGCTTAAGCAGCCAGTCCATGAGGCCGTTTTCCGCCAGGATTTCCGCGGAGCACTCCTTGGGGGCTGCCGACAGGGCGATCACCGGCAGGGCGGTTTCGTCATGGTGCTGTTGCCGAAACTGCCGTGCGATCTGCCAGCCATCCTCACCGGGCATGTGCATGTCCAGCAGCACCAGATCCAGCTTCTGGTGGCGTGCCAGTTTCATGGCGGCATGACCGCTATTGGCTTCGAATACCGTCGCGCCGTGTTTTTCCAGCAAAATACGCGTCAGCATGCGATTGATGCGGTTGTCATCCACCACCAGCACCGTCAACTCCGTCAACCTCAGGGTGCGGGTGATTGGGCTGGGCCCGGTTTCCGTGGTTGCGACGGCGCTGGCCATGAGGTTCCTGAGCTCGTCCGTCAGCAGCGTTTCACTGACGCACTTCGGCAGGCATACGCCGTCAACGCGCCGCGCCAAATCCGCCTGCAGGCTGGCATCCACTGAATTTACCAGCAGTACTGCCGGTACCTGTATTTCCCCGTCGCGCAACATGTCGATCGGCCCGGCGGGTCCGTGCAGGTCGGTGTAACCCAGAGACAGGATCACGGCCGCATAGGGGAAGGGCCGTGGCGCAGTACGTATTTCCTGTTCCAGGGCTGCCGGTGTGTCGAGATGCCGGGCGTCCCAACCGGCACGTCGCAGCCGGGCGAGCAGGGCATCGGCTGCCTGGGGATGCGCTTCATATGCCAGCAGCCGCCTCGGGGTGTGCCGCACAGGCGCAACTGCCGGCTGTTTTTCATCGTTGGCAAGTTGCAGGGTCAGGGCCAAACGGAATTCACTGCCACGGCCCGGCACGCTGTTGAGTGTCAACGTGCCGCCCATCTGTTCCAACAGCTTCTTGCTGATGTAGAGACCCAGGCCGGCGCCGCCATGCCGCCGGCGGGTAGAACCATCCAGTTGGAAAAAGGGCTGGTACAACCGCGCCTGGTCGTCCTCATGGATGCCGATGCCGGTATCCGTCACGCAGATTTCCAGGCTGAGCGCGCGCCGGTTCTTCCCGGTCACACTGACCCGGGTCACCACACTGCCGGATTCGGTGAATTTGACGGCATTGCTCATCAGGTTGGTGAATATCCGGGTCAGTTTCAGCCGGTCACCCAGCAGCGGCATACTGACGTCATCCTTTACATACAGCACCAGCTCCAGGCCCTTGGCGTAGGCTTCCACCGCCAGCATACCCAGCACTTCTTCCAGCAACGCCGGCAACACGAATGCTTCGGGCTGCAATCTGTCTGCGCCAGCCTCCAGCCGTGTGACATTGAGTACATCGTCGAGCAACGCCAGCAGTGTCTGCGCCGCCTGGCGGATAGTGCCGATATAACCACGCTGACCGTCGTTGAGCGGGGTCTTGGCAAGCAGCTCGCTGAATCCGATGACCGCATTCATGGGTGTACGGATCTCGTGGCTCATATTGGCCAGGAATTCGGATTTGACGCGGCTCGCCTGCAACGCGCGCCGGCGCGCCAGATCCAATTCCACGTTCTTGATTTCCATTTCCTCCAGGGTCTCCCGCAACTCGGCAGTCGCCTGATCCACCTGCACCTGCAGCTCTTGTTGTGAGCGTTGCGAATTGGCGGCCAAGGCGTTGATATCGCTTTCCAGCACACCCAGCTCGCCGCCGGAGTGTTCCGGTACGCGTGCATCGAATTCGCCTCCGCTGAAGCGCCTCACCATGGCTATTATTCGGCCGATGGGTGAAGTGACGCTGCCACTGATAGCCAGGGCCAGCAGCAGGGTAAGCGCGATGCAGACCAGTGCGATGATGCTGCTGTTCATGATAACTTCGGCCTGATGTGCAGCGAAGCGCTCCTCGGAGAGCTTCACTATCACGGTGCCGAGCTTAGTCGGCAGGCTGGAGGGGATATGCGCCAACTGGCTGCGATCCTCCAGCAGCACACCGAACTCGCCGGTGGGCACGGATTGCAGGCTGATGCTGCTGGTGAAGATCAGTGCGCCCTTGAAGCCGGTTTCAGCCCCGATGTGCTGGGTGATGTCGCCCATCAAGCCACGCCCGGGCGGGACCGCATGGACGGCGGCCGCGAGAATATGGCCGTCGCGGCCGCTGATGCTCACTGATTCCACATTGGGCTCGCGGACCGCCGCATCCACCAGCGCCTGCAGTGCCTGCTGATTGCTGGAAAATACACCGTACTCGCTCGCTGATGCCAACTGGTCAGCCAGCGTCTGGCCGAGCGCGGTCTGCGAGTTCTTGAGATCCTGCACCCGGATGCGGATTAGATAGCTGCCGAGCACCAACCCCAGACTGATGACCGGCAGCAGCGCCAGCAACAGCACCCGGTTGCGTATGCCCCAGTTGCGGATCACGGCGCGGCGCCTCCCTGCTGCAGGGTGGCTTTCGCTTCCGCCTCGCTGGGCAGCGCCAGGTCGAGCGCCTGGGCGACGGCCCTGTTGAACCGCACATCAAAGTAGCGCGGGTAGGTGCCGCCGCCAGGCGGCGTGGACTGCAGCATTTCCGCCGCCTGCCGGCCGATCAGCGCGGGGCGCGAATATACGGCAGCAACGGCGCCGGCCTTCACCAGCGCCGCGGAGAAGCCCACCACGGGGATGCGATAACGGAAGGTGGTGAGCAACAGCGGCGGCAAGGTATAGCGGTTGTACACCACCGGATCCGGCAGCGCCAGAATCACGCCGCTGTCTTCCAGCAGGGCCGACAGGGCGGGCAGGGGGTTGCCGTCCGTCATACCGGCGGTGGCCAGCTTGAGGCTGTATGCCGCCGTGGCTTGAGCGAGCGCGCCGGCCTGAGAACCGGTGGTGGGTCCGAGTATGACGCCGATGGTCTTGAGATCGGGCACCACTAATTTCGCCAGGCCGATGTAGCGGCTGAGAGGCTGATCCAGATATATGGCGGTCACTGTGCGGCCGGCCGCCGCCTGCTTGAGCATCCGCTCAAAGGTCGCCTTCGGCACCAACACGCTCAGCAGCGGGGAGCTGCCGTGACTCTTCAGTGCCAGTTCCGTGGCCTGGGTGCCGACAGCCACCAGCACGTCATCGGCGGTCAGTGCCGCCAGCCAAGTGGTGTCACTCTGTACCGTTGTGACTACCACGCTGCCGGCGCGTGCCGGTGCAAGTTGCTGCAGCGTGGCATGGAAACTGGTGGTGAACTCCTCATAGGGTCCGCCCGGGGCGCTCTGCAGCACCACGATGCGCGCAGCGGTCTGGGGCTGCGGGCCAGTGGCGGTCGCCGCAGATGCACACGCGAGCATCGCCAACAGGCCCGTGATACAGGCCCCCGCCGCTCGCAGACACCGCAACGATGGCGGTTTCCGTTTGCTGGCTGTAATCATGCCTGTCCCTGTGTCATCCCTGATCCCGGTCATGCTCAGAACGGCGTGCTCAGCTGCACCAGGATCCTGGGCTCAAAGATATTGACGTATTTGAAATCCTGATAGCTGCCGAGCACGCTCTGCAGGATGATGCTCAAACGTGCACCCGGCGTCAGTTGCGGCAGGGGCGCGGCAAGCCGCAGATCCAGCCGCCGCTGGGATGCGATGGGCGTGCCCGTATCCAGGCCGGACATGCTGCTCAGGAAATAGAATCCCATGCTCACGTCAATCCCGTTGGACAGGGTATGCATGGCCAATATTGAAAAGTTGTGGTGCGGGGCGCTGCCGGAGACGCTGGCTCCGGTGATGTCGAGATAGGCGTAATTGACGATCACCCGGGTATCGGGTGTGGGGTTGTAGTTGAACTGGGTCTCGGCGCCGCTGAGGATGGCGGAGTCACGGTTGGCGAAGTCCTGTGCCTTACCATCGAAGTTGTCGCTGGGGAACGGGATGTTGTAGTAAGCGATGAGGTCCTTGACATCGCTATAGAACAACCGCGCATCCACCCACAATTGCGGCCCGTGGAGCTCGCCCACGTAACCCAAGTCGTAGCTGCGGATGCGCTCCGGGCCGAGGTCACCGCTGCTGGCCAATACCTGGTCGAATATGGGTCCGGCGGAAAAGTGCTGATTCGCATCTTCTTCGATCACCACCGGATAGCGGGTGGCGCTGGAGGCGCTCACACGCAGTGTCCTGCCGGGCGCAAAAGTGTAGTTGAGCGCCGCGGTGGGGGATAAAGCGGTGCCGCCGATGTCGGCTTTCTCCAGCATCGCGCCGAGATTCCCATACAAGTCCGACGTGATGCGCCATTCAGCATGACCAAACAGGCGATAATCGCGATCGTCGATGGGCGAGGCCGTACCCAGATAGGAATACGAGGTGACCTGGTCGAGACGCATACCGGCGCCCCACACGGCACGGAAGGTGGGTGACAGGGTCAGTGTCTGCTGCAGTTCGGCGTCGTAGCGATTGCTCATGTTGTCGTAGTTCAGGGCAGCGGTGATCAATCCCGCCGGCGGGATGAACACCGGTAGCGTCAGGAAGCGTTCGCTGGTCTGGTCGAACTGGTGATAGATGTTGAAACTCAGGTCGTTGGCATCGCTGATATTCCGTTGCCAGCTGAGCTGCTGGAAATTCCAGCCGGTGTCATAACGATGCGGCGGATATAGCACGTTGAGCGGCGCGCCCTGGGCACGCCAGCCATAACTATCGCCGAATTGGAACCCCCAGCGGCTGCCGCTGTCGGTGTCGTAGTCAAAACGACCGTTCACCAGCGAGGTCTGCTTGTCATTCACGGAACCATTGGTGGGTACGCTGTCAACGACGCCATCAGCGATGTTGAAACCATGATCGCCGCCAGTGACCGCGGTAACGCGGTAGCTCAAGTTGTTTAGTACCTCGCCATAGCGGGCCATGGCGCGGTTGGTATTGTCGGTGCCGAGCAGCAGTTTTGCATAGCCGCCCTGTTCGGCTTTTGGATGGCGGGTGATGATGTTGATGACACCCAGGAAAGCATTGGCACCATAGGCGGCCGCGTCCGGGCCACGGATAACTTCGATGCGCTCGACATCCTCCAGCGCCACCGGCAGGGCGGACCAGTCCACGCCACCGAATGTCGGTGAGTACACCGAACGGCCGTCTATCAACACCTGCATGCGGCGCGCGAATCGCTCAGCGAAGCCGTCATAAGTCACGAACGCCTGGTTGCCGTTGTCATGTCCGACAAGCATCCCGGGTACGAGCCGCAGCACATCCTCAATGGTTTGCGCACCGGAAGCGTCAATGATCTGCCGGTCGATCACCGTGATGGGCAGCGGCGAGGTATCCAGCCGCTGTGCCAGCCGGGATGTGGACAGCACCACCGGCAGCTCACCCAGGTAATCCTGTTCCGTGAGCTGGGGTTGACCGGTGTCGTCTGCGAACGCACCGCTGGAAAACACCTGCACTGTCAGCAATATGACGAGCATTATTCGCGCGCGAATTATCATGGCTTGCTGGGCTGGTATGCTGCTGTTGCGGAGCCGCTATGTTGGGGCTTTTCATCCTGACGGTCAAAGGCTTCGCCCGCGCCTGACAGGTTTGTTACACTGCCCGCCTCAAGCACAGGTGGCGCCATGAATGTTCTGGCCTTCGATATGGAAACCATTCCGGACGTGGATGCAGGCCGACGGCTCTATGGCCTGGAGAGACTTGCGGAGGAAGATGCGGCACGCGCCATGTTCCAGCAGCGCCGCCAGGAGACCGGCGGCAGCGAATTCCTGCCACTGCATCTGCACCGCATCGTCGCCATTTCCATCGCCCTGCGGCGTGGTGATGATTTTAAAATCTGGAGCCTGGGCACGCCGGAATCAGGCGAGGCGGAACTGATCAGCCGTTTCTATGAGGGCATCGACAAATTCACGCCAGACATCGTCTCCTGGAACGGTTCCGGCTTCGATCTACCGGTACTCCATTACCGCGCTCTGCGTCATGGTATCAGTGCGCCGCGTTATTGGGAGACCGGCGATACCGACAACAGCTTTCGCTGGAACAATTACCTGTCCCGTTACCATTGGCGGCACACGGATCTCATGGATGTACTGGCGGGCTTCCAGCCGCGCAGCAGTGCGCCGCTGGACGAGGTGGCGCAGCTGTGTGGACTGCCGGGCAAGCTCGGCATGCATGGCAGCAAGGTGTGGGAGGCGTTCCTGGCGGGAGAGATCGGGCGCATTCGTGACTACTGCGAAACCGACACACTCAACACATACCTCATATATATACGCTTTGAGCTGATGCGCGGGCGGCTGGATACCGTGCGCTATCAACGCGAGTGCGTGCGGGTGCGCGATGTCCTCACCCGGGCGGACAAACCCCACCTCAAGGATTTCCTGTCCGCATGGTCACCGGCGTTCGACAACGTCACGGGCACATGATGGCCGCAGCACGCCGGTGCCCGCCTGCTGGTGCAGGACAGGAGCAGGGCTATAAGCTGCTGGCCGCCGGTGTATTGGACATGTTTCCGCAAACAGCGCATGTGGAATCCATCGCCGTGTTTGCCCGCAAGGGACAGGCGGCATGAGTCTCGGACCGTTGATGGTGGACCTCGCCGGCACCGAGCTTACGGCCGAGGACCGGGAGGTGCTGGCGCATCCGCTGGTGGGCGGCGTGATCCTGTTCACCCGTAACTATGCTGACCCGGAACAACTGTCGGCCTTGGTGGAGGCGATCCATGGACTGCGCACGCCACAACTGCTGGCCGCAGTGGATCAGGAAGGCGGGCGGGTGCAGCGTTTCCGCCAGGGCTGCACGCTGTTGCCGCCGGCGCGGCTGTTTGGCCGTTTGTATGAGCGTGACGCCAGCGCCGGGCGACGGCTGGCGGAACAGGCGGCCTGGCTCATGGCGGCGGAGCTGCGCGCCATGGACGTGGATATCAGTTTTGCGCCGGTGCTGGACCTGGATTACGGGGTCAGCAGCATCATCGGCGACCGTGCTTTTCACCGGGATGCCGAGACGGTGGGCGAACTGGGGCGTGAATGGCTGCTGGGCATGCGCCGCGCCGGTATGGCGGCCACCGCCAAGCATTTTCCCGGCCACGGTGCCGTGGAAGGGGATTCCCACCAGCTGCTGCCGGTGGATGCGCGGCCGCTGGATGATATCCGGCGTCATGACCTGAAACCCTTCGAACGCTTGATACGCCTCGACCTCGCCGCAGTGATGATGGCGCATGTGGTATATGCAACGATTGATGGCTTGCCGGCGAGCCTGTCGCGTCGCTGGATCGAAGCGGAATTGCGCGGCCGGATGGGATTCGGCGGCGCGGTGTTCTGCGATGATCTGAGCATGCGCGGCGCCGCCGGCGCGGGCGATTATGTGGAGCGTGCCCGCGCAGCGCTGGCGGCCGGTTGCGACATGCTGCCGGTATGCAACCAGCGCGCAGGCGTGCTGGCCATCATCGATAGTCTCGGCAACTACGTCAATCCCCTGAGCCAGTGGCGGCTGGCACGCCTGCACGGACGGGAGCAGTTATCCCGCGAAGAGTTGCATGCCAGTCGCGAGTGGCGCGCGGCACGCGCTGCATTGGAGCAGTATTACGCCGGTGATGAGTTCCGGCTTGAGAACTGAGGGCGCCATGAGCGGATTGCTGGATGAGATTCGTCGCGTACAGCGGCAAGCGGAGTTGCTGCATTCCGGAGAGGCGGTGCAGGCGGCTGTCGGCAGGATGGCCGAGGTCATCACGCCGGTGCTGGCGGAGAGCAATCCGCTGGTGCTGTGCGTCATGACCGGCGGCATCATCCCCACCGGCTGGCTGCTGCCAAGACTGCATTTCCCCCTGCAGCTCGATTACCTGCACGCCACCCGTTATCGCGGCGATACCGCTGGCCGTGAACTGGAGTGGCGCGTGCGACCAAGTCTGCCGCTGCGCGATCGCGTGGTGCTGCTGGTGGATGACATCTTTGATGAAGGCGTGACGCTTGCCTGCATCGTGGAGGATTGCCGCGCCCGCGGCGCGCGCCAGGTGTTCACTGCAGTCCTGGTAAGGAAACGCCATGCGCGCAATCGCACCGGCATGCAGCCGGATTTCGTGGGACTGGAGGCGCCGGATCGCTATCTGTTCGGCTGCGGCCTGGATTACAAGAATTATCTGCGCAACTTCCCCGGTATCTATGCGCTGTGCGAGCCACTGGGCGGACAGGGCGAATGAACACGACCGGCCTGGCCATCATCGGTGGCACCGGGCTCACCGCCATCAACGGTCTCGAGATACTGCGGCGTGAAGTGGTATCCACGCCCTACGGCGAACCATCCGGGCCGCTTACCCACGGACGGTTGGCGGGCCGCGGCGTGGTGTTCCTGGCGCGCCACGGTTACGCTCACACCATCCCGCCCCACAAGGTGAATTACCGCGCCAATATCTGGGCGCTGAAAAGCATCGGCGTGCAACAGGTGCTGGCGGTGGCCGCTGTGGGCGGCATCCGCGCTGACATGCGGCCCGGCTGGATCGTTTTTCCTGACCAGATCATCGATTATACCTATGACCGCCCTCACACCTTCTTCGAGCAGGATCTGGAGCGGGTCACCCACATAGACTTCACCCATCCCTACGACCAGGCACTGCGCCGGAAACTGATCGCCGCGGCGCAGGCGGCGCAGTTGCAGTTCGTAGCCGCTGGCACCTACGGCGCCACCCAGGGACCGCGCCTGGAGACGGCGGCGGAGATCAGCAGGCTGGAACGCGATGGCTGCGATCTGGTGGGTATGACCGGCATGCCGGAAGCGGCATTGGCGCGGGAACAGGGACTGGCCTATGCCTGTTGCGCGGTGATCGCCAACCGCGCCGCGGGCAAGAGCCGCAAGGATATCCACGCGGAGATCGACGTTTATCTCAAGCAGGGGATGGACCAGGTGCGGGTGTTATTGGAAAGTTTCAATGCCATGTAAACGGATTCAGCCACTTAAGGTCCGTTTTATTTCAACGGGGTCACCAGCAGCAGCACTCCAAAGAGTGGCTGGTCGAAGTAGTTCATCCTGCCGGCATCAATACGGCGATCCTGGGCGAGTCGATACCACTGGAATTGGGGCGATGCTGTTGCCAGCGGCTGCGAGACACCCGGCGTGCCCGTCTTGAGGAGCGCGCCGCGATATATCATGTCCAGATCGAAGTGCAGATAAGGGCCGGTGGTGCTGAGTTTAGCGGTACCGTAAACGGGAGTGGCGTTTTCCCCGGCGGCGGCAGCGACGGCTGCACTGGCTGCTGCGGGCACGCTCATGGCTGGCGGTGTGCTTACGGGCGGCACGCCGATACGCACCGCCGGAGCGGTGCTGCGATCCGCGCTGGGCTGCATCCAGGCGATGTGCAGCAGGGGTTCGTAGTCATGGGAACGCTTGAGTTTCTGCCAGACGTTATCCATGCGGTAGCTGGATGCAGGCAGTTCCTGAAAGGGCACCAATGCCGGATTGGCATCCGGCGACGTCAGGGCGACGGCACTGTTCCAATCGGGGCTGCCCGGATTCGCCGGCCAGGTTTCCAGGGAGCCGGCCTGGGGGTCGGTGTAGCGGAACACGATGAGTTCCACGGCGTACCAGCTGGGTGCGCTGGAATTGGCTGCCGTGCACAGCGGCGAAAGCAGCAGCATGGCGAGCAACAGACCGGTTCGCAGTGATTTCACTCGTCACCTCTTGCGGTAATCCCGCGGGTATGGATATGCATCACTCTAAAGCCACAAATTCAGGTTGCCTGGGCACGGCGCATACCCGCAGCGGCTAGTGTAAACGCTCATCTCCGCAGCCTCTATAGGCCCGGGATTGTCAGGCGGCGGCCGCCTTGCGGGTGAGCTTATCCAATAACGTATCCACTGCGCGGATGCGCTGTTCCGGATCCTCCAGCGCCAGCATGAAGCGCAGCCGGTTGCTGCCGTCGAGTCGGTAATGCCGGGGCATCTGCTGGATCATGCGGATCACGATGCCGGGGTCCACGCTGGTGGTGTCGCTGAAGCTGATGCGCCCGCCGCCGGCCCCGGCCTCGATCTTGCGCACACCCAGGGGCGCGGCCTTGAGCTTGAGTGCCGCGATGCGGAACAGAGTCTTGGCCGGTGGCGGCAGCAGGCCGAAGCGGTCGATCATTTCCACCTGCAGCTCGTCCAGTTCCTCAGGATTCCCGGCGCTGGCGATGCGCTTGTAGAGGGTGAGGCGCAGGTGCACGTCCGGCATATAGTCGGCGGGCAGCCGCGCCGGCATGTGCAGGTCGATCTCCGGGCCGTGATCCAGCGGCGCTTCCAGGTCCACGCTCCGGCCCTCCCTGAGGGCGCGCACCGCCCGTTCCAGCAGTTCCGTGTAGAGGCTGAAACCCACTTCATGGATCTGGCCGCTCTGCTCGTCGCCCAGCAACTCTCCGGCACCGCGGATTTCCAGGTCATGGGTGGCGAGGGTGAAGCCGGCGCCCAGCTGCTCCAGGGATTCGATGGCTTCCAGCCGTTTCACCGCATCGGATGTCAGCAGGCTGCGCGGCGGAATGATGAGGTAGGCATAGGCGCGGTGGTGGGAGCGGCCTACGCGGCCGCGCAACTGGTGCAGTTGCGCCAGGCCGAATTTGTCGGCGCGGTGGATGACGATGGTGTTGGCGCTGGGCACATCGATGCCGCTCTCGATGATGGTGGTGCATACCAGCAGGTTGAAGCGGCGGTGATAGAAATCCAGCATCACCTGTTCCAGATCCCGCTCGTGCATCTGGCCATGGGCGATGCGCACTTCGGCGCCGGGCACCAGTTTGGACACCTCCGCCGCGGTCTTGTCGATGGTGTCGACGCTGTTGTGCACGAAATACACCTGACCGCCACGCTTGATCTCGCGCAGACAGGCCTCCTGGACGAGCGCATCCCGCCATTCGCTCACGAAGGTTTTGACCGCGAGGCGCTCGGCGGGCGGCGTGGCGATGATGGAGAGATCCCGCAGACCCGCCAGTGACATGTTGAGGGTACGGGGGATGGGGGTGGCGGTGAGGGTCAGCACATCCACCGCGGCGCGCAGTTTCTTGAGCCGCTCCTTGTGCTGCACGCCGAAGCGGTGTTCCTCGTCGATGATCACCAGTCCCAGGTCCCGGAACTGCAATTCATCCCGCAACAGTGCATGGGTGCCGATGACGATGTCCACCTTGCCCGCAGAAATTGCCTGCATGACGGCGCGCTGTTGCTTGCCGGTGCGGAAGCGGGACAGCACTTCGATGCGCACCGGCCAGTCGGCAAAGCGGTCGTGGAAGGTCTGGGCATGCTGCTGCGCCAGCAGCGTGGTGGGCACCAGCACTGCCACCTGCTTGCCGCTCTGCACCGCCACGAAGGCGGCACGCAGCGCCACCTCGGTCTTGCCGAATCCCACGTCACCGCATACCACCCGGTCCATGGGTTTGCCGGCCGTCATGTCGGCGATGACGCCGTTGATGGCGGTAATCTGATCAGGGGTCTCGTCGAAGGGGAAATCCCCGGCGAAAGCCTGATAGTCCGGCTCGTCCAGCTTGAAGGCATGACCCTCCCGGGCGGCGCGGCGCGCGTAGATATCCAAGAGCTCCGCCGCCACGTCCCGCACCTGCTCAGCCGCGCGGCGTCTGGCTTTGCGCCATTGGTCGGTACCCAGGCGGTGCAGCGGCGCGGTTTCCGGCGGGCTGCCGCTGTAACGGGTGATGAGGTGCAGCGAGGACACCGGTACGTACAGTTTGTCGCCACCGGCGTATTCCAGTGTCAGGAACTCCGACTCGATGCCGTTCAATTCGAGTAATTGCAGACCGAGAAAGCGGCCCACACCGTGTTCCTCGTGCACCACCGGCGCGCCTGCCGCCAGATCCGCCAGGTCGCGGATAATGCTGGCCGGATCCCGCTGTGCGACGCGCCGGCTGGTTTGCCGGGCACGCTGACCGAACAGCTGTTCCTCGGCGATGATGGCAATACCCGCTTCCGGCAGCAGCAGGCCCCGCTCCAGTGGCGCGATGCACAGGGCGATACGCGCATCGCTTGCCAGGAACGCCTGCCAGCCGTCCACCGCCAGCGGCGCCAGTTCACGGCGCGTCAGCAGTTCCAGCAGGTACTCACGTCGGCCGGCGGATTCCGCCGCGAACAATACCCGGCCGGGAAATTCCTGCAGGAACCCCAGCAGTTTCGCCACCGGCTCTGCGGCGCGGCTTTCCACCCGCAATGGCGGCGGCGCGGCGGTGGCGAAGTTGCTGCCGTCTCCGTCCGGCAGCTCGAAACCCTGCAGCTGGATGCGCGGGCGCGCACCCAGCGCCTGGCGTACCTCTTCCGGCGTCAACCAGAGCTCATCCGGCCGCAGCAGCGGGCGCTCGAGGTCATGGCGATACTGCTCGTAGCGCTCCTCTATCTGCGACCAGGCCTGCGCCATGGCACCGTCGGTATCCTCCAGGGTGGCAGTGATGGCAGTATGCGGCAGGTAATCGAAGAGACCGGCGGTGCGGTCAAAGAACAGCGGCAGGCAGTATTCGATGCCGCCGGATGCGAGACCCTTGCTGACATCGCGGTAGACAACGTTTTTCTGCGGGTCTCCCTCGAAGCGGGCACGGTAACGCTGGCGGAAACTGCGGATGCCGTCCTCATCCAGGGGGAATTCCCGCGCCGGCAGCAGGCGGATTTCCGCAAGCTGGTCCCGGGAGAGTTGCGTCTCCGGATCGAAATGGCGGATGGTCTCGATCTCCCGGTCGAAAAGATCGATGCGGTAGGGCAGGGCGCTGCCCATGGGAAACACGTCAAGCAGCGCGCCACGAATGGCGAACTCACCGTGTTCCATCACCTGGGTGACGGCGGCGTAGCCGGCAGCAGTGAGTCGCTGGCGCATGCTTTCCTGGTCGAGAGTGTCGCCGACCTTGAGCAGCAGGCTGCCGCCGAGCACGTAGGCGGGCGGTGGCAGGCGCTGCAACAGCGTGGCTGCGGCGATCACCACGATACCGCGCTGCAGTTCCGGCAGTTGCGCGAGGGTGGCGAGCCGCTCGGAGACGATATCCTGATGGGGCGAGAACACGTCGTAAGGCAACGTCTCCCAGTCTGGAAACAGCGCCACCGGCAGCGGGTCTGCGCCGAGGAAGAAACGCAGCTCCTCCACACCGCGCTCCGCTTCGTGGGCGCTGGGTGTCACTACGAGCAGTGGTACGTCGGATAGCTGCGCGGCATTAGCCAGGGCCAGCGCCGTGCTGCTGCCGTAGAGCTTCCCCCAGCGCACCCACATGTGCGCGGCATCAGGCAGTAGTGGTGTAAGCGATTTGCTGGTGATCATGGCGAATGCGCAAATACGCCTACCCCGCAAAGCGGGGTGACGGGGGTGCAGGCTGTCGCGGCAATCCCTTGCCGCTGTGTTAATCCCGGAAACGCTTCAGCAGATCGGCATAGGCATCGATGCGCCGATCCCGCAGGTAAGGCCAGATGCGGCGTACCGCTTCGGAACGCGCAAGGTCCACACCGGCGATGAGCACAGCGGGAGCCTCGGTGCCGGCTTGCGCCAGGATCTCGCCCTGGGGCCCGGCGATGAAGCTGGAGCCCCAGAAGCGGATGCCGCGGCCGCGGCCGGAGGGATCCGTTTCAGTGCCGACACGATTGCAGACCAACACCGGCAGGCCGTTCGCCACCGCATGGGCGCGCTGGATGGTGATCCAGGCTTCCCGCTGGCGCGCCTGTTCGGCGGCATTGTCTTCGTCGCTCCAGCCGATGGCGGTGGGGTAGAGCAGCAGTTCCGCCCCGGCCAAGGTCATGAGGCGCGCAGCTTCCGGGTACCATTGATCCCAGCATATGAGCACCCCCAGCTTGCCCACGGAGGTCTTGATGGGGTGGAATCCCAGATCGCCAGGGGTGAAATAGAACTTCTCGGAGTAGCCCGGGTCGTCGGGGATATGCATCTTGCGATAGATGCCGGCCAGCGTCCCATCCTGTTCCAGCACCGCGGCGGTATTGTGGTAGATGCCCGGGGCGCGCTTTTCAAACAGCGAAGCCACGATCACCATACCCGCTTCCTTCGCCACGGCGCCCAATTCCCGGGTGGACGGACCGGGGACGGGTTCAGCCAGATCGAATATCTTGGTGTCTTCCGTCTGGCAGAAATACGTACCGGTATGCAGTTCCTGCAGCAGCACCAGTTTGACCCCGTGTCTGGCCGCTTCGCGGATACCTTGGATGCTCTCCGCCAGGTTGCGAGCGCGGTCGGTGCTGCAGCTTTGTTGCACCAGACCGACGCTGAGTATTTTCTGCTTTTGTTTCATTTCCAATCCACTTCATCCTGCTGCATCAACTGGGCAAGCCGGGATGATGATATCCATGAATTACGTCACTCAGATACGACGCCCGCGGGTAATTGCATGGTCACGCAGTGCAGGCTGCCGTACTGGTAGATGAGCGGCCGGCACATCACCGGCACCATCTGCCGGTCGGGGAAACAGCCCGCCAATGCCGATAGGGCCGCGGCATCCGCCGGATCATTATAGGTCGGTACCAGTACCGCGCCATTGATGATGAGAAAATTCGCGTAGGTGGCGGGCAGCCGCCGGCCGGTGTGATCGTACACCGGCTGCGGCCAGGGCAACGGCACCAACCTGTAAGACCGTCCATCCCGCCGGCGTAATTTT
>JAGWNO010000021.1 GCA_028871235.1 Gammaproteobacteria bacterium | reverse complement strand
GCTCTGGTCAGGGTGGACCAGAAACACGATTTCGTAGTGTCTCAACTGTTGCTCCTTATGGACTTGCCGGCTCCCCGTCAGGCGGTGGAGCAAGGCTCCCGGCGGTCAGGCCGGAAGGGCGCGAATCATACCGGAAGGGGTTGGAGCGTGCAAATTCAGGGGCTTACGGGGGCTTTCCCACCCTGCTCGCCTCCTGGCAGGAGATTGTGAACGCTCTGCGCTGCGACCATGCTCCCGGAGAGAACCGGTGTTTGCGGCTGTGCCGCTCACCCTGCGTTACGGAGTCCGCCGGCCAGTCCTGCCTGAGCGGATGATCACAGATGGGTAGCCCTCTGCAGGATTATTTACGAATCTGGCGTTGCCGCAGGGCCTCGAACAGCGCCACGCCGGCCGCCACCGAGACATTCAGGCTCTCCACAGTCCCGGGCAGGGGGATGCGGGCAAGAAAATCGCAGTGCTCCTTGCTGAGACGGCGCAGGCCGCCGCCCTCTGCGCCCAGCACCAGCGCCAGCGGTCCCTTGAGATCCAGTTCGTACAGGGACTGGTCGGCCTCCGCCGCCAACCCTACCAGCCAGATGTTTTGTTCTTTCAGCCAGCGCAGGGTACGGGCGAGGTTGGTCACCTGGAAGAACGGCGTCATCTCCGCCGCGCCGGCCGCCGCCTTGCGCGCCACCGGTGTCAGGTCCGCCGCCCGGTCCGTGGGCGCGATCACCGCCTGCACGCCGGCGGCATTGGCGCTGCGCAGGCAGGCACCGAGGTTTTGCGGATCCTGCACGCCATCCAGCACCAGCAGGAACGCCGGCGTCTGCAGCGCCGTGACCAGCGCCTTGAGCTCCTCTTCATCACCGCTCCGGGCCGCACCGGCTCTCGCCACCGCACCCTGGTGGCGGCCGTGGCCGGTCAGTGCGTCCAGCTGCCCACGGGATACCCGCTGCACCGGCACGCCGTGCTGCGCAGCCTGCGTCAACAGCTCTTCGAGACGCGCGTCGTGACGGCTGTCCTGCACCCATAATTGCTGCACCGGCCGTCGCTGCTGGAACAGCGCTGCCACGGCATGCAGACCGTAAACCAGATCCTGCGTGGTCATGCTCAGCGTTTCTTGCGGCGTGCTTTTTTGGTGTGCCGGGTCATCGGACGCACATTCCGGCCGGCGTGCGCCGGCGATCCGGCGGGTTCGAAATCGATCTTGCGATCATCGAGATTGACTTTACTCACCCGTACGCGGATGGCATCCGTCAGCCGGTATACGCGGCCGGAGCGTTCCCCCACCATGCGGTGCCCCCTGGCATCGTGCACATAGTAGTCGCTGGGCAGCGAGGTGACATGGACCAGCCCCTCCACATAGAGCTCGTTCAATTGCACGAACACGCCGAAGGGTGTGACACCGGTGATGATGCCGTCGAATTCCTCACCCACCCTGTCCTGCATGTATTCCGCCTTGAGCCAGCTCACCGCGTCGCGGGTAGCCTCATCGGCGCGCCGCTCGGCCATCGAGCAGTGACCACCGAGATTCTCCATCTGCGTCATGGAATACTGGAAATTCTTCGCGGTGCCGCCGCGCAGCATGTGACGGATAGCGCGGTGCACCAGCAGGTCCGGATAGCGGCGAATGGGGGAAGTGAAATGGGCGTAATGGGTAAGCGCCAGGCCGAAATGGCCGATGTCGGCGGGACTGTACACCGCCTGTGACAGCGAGCGCAGCAGCACCGTCTGGATGAGCATCTTGTCGGGCCGATCCTTCACCTTCTCCAGCAATCTCGCATAATGTAACGCCTGGGGCTCGCGGCCGCCGCCGAGACTCAGACCCAGCGAGCCGAGGAAGTCCCGTACCTCCTGCAGACCTTCCGTATCCGGACCTGCGTGCACGCGATACAGCGCCGGCAATTCATGCTTGTGAAGAAAGCGGGCCGCTTCAACGTTGGCGGCAATCATGCATTCCTCGATGAGGCGGTGGGCATCGTTGCGCATCTGCGGCTTGATGGCCTCGATCTTGCGGTTCTCATCGAACAGTATGCGCGTCTCGGTGCTGTCGAAATCGATGGCACCGCGTTTTGCGCGCGCCCTGGAGAGCGCATGATAGACGCGGTGGAGTGTTTCCAGTTGCGGCACCAGGCCCGCATGCTCGCGGCGCAGCTTTTCGTCCTTCGTCGCCAGGATAGCGGCCACTTTTGTATAGGTGAAGCGTGCCGCCGAGCGCATCACACCTTCATAAAAACGCGCGCGGCCGATGCTGCCGTCCGCGCTCACCCGCATGTCGCAGACCATGCATAGCCGGTCCACCTGCGGATTGATGGAACACAGGCCGTTGGAGAGCGCCTCCGGCAGCATGGGGATGACACGGTCGGGGAAGTACACGGAGGTGCCGCGGCTGCGTGCCTCGTGATCCAGCGCACTCCCGGACGCCACGTAATGGGATACATCGGCAATGGCCACAATCAGGCGAAAACCGTCAGCGGCTTTTTCGCAATAGACCGCATCATCGAAATCCCGGGCATCCTCACCGTCAATGGTGACCAGCGGCATCGCACGCAGGTCGATGCGCCCCTGCCGCGCGGTTTCCGGCACCTCGCCGCTGAAGGCGCGCATCTCGCGCTCCACGTCGGCGGGCCATTCATGCGGCAGGCCGTGAGCGTGGATGGCGAGTTCCACTTCCATGCCCGGTGCATGCCGCTCACCGAGGATGCGGGTCACCCGGCCGATGGGTTCGCTCTGCTTGCCCGGCTGTTCGGTGAGCTCCACCACCACCATCTGCCCCGGACGCGCGCCGTTACGCGCCGCCGCCGGTATCAGCACGGTATGGGTGATGCGCGGGTTGTCAGGCTGCAGGAAACTCACGCCATGCTCTTCCACATAGCGCCCCGCCAATTCGTGGGTATTGCGTTCCAGCACGTCCACCAGCGAGCCTTCCGGCCGGCCGCGCGCATCCTGTCCCTGCACCCGCACCAACGCCCGGTCGCCATGCAGCAGCGCGCGCATCTGCCGCGGCGGCAGGAACACGTCGTCGCCGCCCTCGTCGGGCTTGAGAAAACCGAAGCCGTCGCGGTGACCGATGACCACGCCCGCCACCAGCGGCAGGCGCTTGATGAGACAATATTCAGCACGGCGGTTCTGCACCAGCTGGCCGTCGCGCAGCATGGCGGCGAGCCGCCGGCTCAGGGCTTCGAGTGCATCCGTATGCGTAAGCCGCAAATCCCGCGCCAGGCGTTCGTAGGGCAACGGCTGGCCCGCCTGATCCAGCCAGTGGAGGATCGCCTCCCGGCTGGGAATGGGATGCTCGTATTTGCCAGCCTCGCGTTCGGCGAACGGGTCGGCAAGTGAAGCTTTCTTATGTTGAGGCGGGACTTTACTGCGTTTTGGCATCAGGCTGCGCTCATCCAGATGGGCTGACATTGACACAAGCGGAGGGGCTGGGTAAAGTGCCGCCCTCCCGCGGCGGGCGGTCTCCGCCCGCTCATGCCCAGGTGGCGGAATTGGTAGACGCACTAGTTTCAGGTACTAGCGGGTAACACCGTGGAGGTTCGAGTCCTCTCCTGGGCACCAGATATCCGCTGGGATTTTCCGCCTGCCTGCTGGAATCTCTCCGTCTCACCGCGACCTTCAGTGCCGGCCCGGCTCAAGCCGCTCCTCCGCAGCGCATTTATTTTTAAACCCATGACTAAACCTTTTTGATGTCCCATGCATCAAATGGGCATGTCACAGCGCACCTGGACCTTGCCCCGCCGCACCCAGCTCGCGTTCCATCATGCCGTGCTGCTGGCAGGGCTGCTGTTCGGCATCCAGGTCGAGGCCCAGGACAAGCAGCACATGGTCCAGGCGGATCGCGCCGGCGATGCGCCGATAACCGTTGACGGCCGGCTGGACGAATCCGCCTGGCAGCGGGCCGGCATGATCGAGGATCTCGTCCAGCAAAGTCCCCATCCGGGAGTAGCCACGCCGTTCCACACCCGAATACTGCTGTTGCGCAACGCGCATACCCTCTATATCGGCGTGATCGCCGACGATCCGGACCCGTCGAAGATATCCACTCACACGCTGGTACGCGACGGGGACCAGAGCAACGACGACTATGTGGGTTTCGTGATTGATACCTTCGGTACCAAACGCGTGGCTTATATCTTCCAGGTAAATGCCGCCGGCGCCATGGCCGATGGCCTGCAGGCGCCGACTCCCGCCATCAACAGCAACAATGGTGTGGATTACAACTGGGATGGCATCTGGCAGGCGGCGGTGAACCGCAACGCCCACGGCTGGACTGCGGAAATCGCCATCGATACCCGCAGCCTGCAATTCGGCAACCATGTCGCCGCCTGGGGCTTCAATGTGACCCGCAACGTGCCGCGTGAACTGCTCACGCTCAACTGGTCCGGCACCACGCTGGATTCATCGGTGCTCAATCTGCAGCGGGAAGGCATGCTCACCGGCGTACAGGACATGCAACAGGGCCAAGGCTGGGATTTTCAGCCTTATGGTCTCGCCAAGCAGCAGACCGGCGCGGGCGACACCAGTAATGCGGGTTTTGACCTGAAATACAATTTCAAACCATCCCTGGCCGGCCTGTTCACCTATCACACCGACTTTGCCGAGGCGGAAGCCGACCAGCAGCAGATCAACACCGGGCGGTTCCCGCTGTTCTTTCCGGAGAAGCGCCAGTTCTTCCTGCAGGGCTCCAATCTGTTCAGTTTCGGCTACAACCTCGGTACCAACTTTGTGCCCTATTATTCGCGCACCATCGGGCTGGTAAGCGGCGAGCCGGTGCCGCTCAATGAAGGCATCAAGCTGATCGGCCAGTCCGAAAATGGCTCGCTGGCGTTGCTGGATACACAGATGGCGGGCACCAGCGCCGCCGCCGCCGTTAATCTGTTCGCCGGCCGCGGCACATACAATGTGGACCAGAACCTGCAAGTCGGTACGCTGATCACCCATGGTAATCCCCTGGGCCTGGGCAACAATACTTTCGTGGGCACGGATGCCCTGTGGAAAACCGCCAACTTCAGCGGCGACAAGAATCTCAATCTCTCCGCCTGGGCAGCCCATTCCTCTGGCAACCTGCCCGTCGCCGGCGCCAATGGCTACGGCGCCGGTATCGAATACCCCAATGACCTGTGGTACTTCGATGCCCAATTCAACCAGTACGGCGATGCGCTTGAGCCGTCACTGGGATTCCTGCCGCGCCCCGGCACACGCCAGAACTATACCGAACTCACCTATCAGCCACGGCCCGCAGCTGACAGCGTCTTCGACTGGGTGCACCGCTTCTGGTTTAACGGCCACTACAGCGAGACCGACGGCCTGGGTGCCCAGGACGGCGGCAAGCAGAGTTCCGAGTGGTGGTACTCCACACAGATGCTGACCAACGGCGGCTGGTTTTGGGAATGGGACGTGTATCGGGATTTTGATGCGCCCGTCCAGGCCTTTGACCTGGTACCCAACGTGACCGTGCTCCCCGGTGACTACACCTGGAACCGGACCCGGCTCGTGTTCAACTCACCCCAGTCCAGGTCTTTGTGGGTGCAGTTCATCGACTCCATCGGCACTTATTACTCTGGCACGGCCCACCATCCTCTGGTGGCCGCGTATTGGAACCTGCCCAGCGGCAAACTGCAGCTGAACGCACAGCAGGAATGGTTCTTTTTCTATGCGCCCCAGGGCAGTGGCGCCACGCGCTTGAGCACCGTCACAGTAACCTATTCCTTCACACCCAACCTGTATATCTCCGAACTCGCCCAGTACGCCAGCGGCGTTCCCGGCGTGAGCATGAACACGCGCCTGCGCTGGATCGTGGGCGATGCCAGCAACATCTACTTGGTCTGGAACCGCGGCCAGGTAAACGAGACCAACGGCCTCGGCCAGCCGGTGATCACCAGTGGTAGCAAGGTGATTTTTAAAGTGCAGTGGGATTTTCGCGATTAGCGGCGGCGGTTCTCCGCAAAGATCGCCGCCCGTTTCCGTGAGCACCCGTATCAGGCGAGTTTAAGCCCGTTGGCCACGGGCCGTTCCGGCACGGCCAGCACCACGCTGCCGTCCTGTTGGTAAAAACCGGTGACCAGACATTCGGAGATGAAGGGTCCAATCTGCTTGGGCGGGAAGTTGGTGACGCCGATGACCTGGCGGCCCACCAGATCTTCGATTTTGTAAAGTTGGGTGATCTGCACGGAAGAACGCTTGATGCCGGTCCCGGGACCGAAATCCACGGTCAGTTTGTAAGCCGGCTTGCGCGCTTGCGGAAAGGGTTCCGCCTTGATGACGGTACCGACGCGCAGTTCAACTCTCTCGAAATCCTGCCAGCCGATCTGCTGCATATCGCCGTCCCTCAATCGAACGGATGTCTGAGCACGATCGTCTGGGAGCGGTCCGGACCGGTGGAGATGATATCCAGCGGCACGCCGATCAGTTGCTCGATCTTCCGCAGATAATTGCGCGCATTCTCGGGCAGCTCCTGGTATTTGGTCAGGCCGACCGTCGAAGCCTTCCAGCCCGGCATGTCCACGTACACCGGCTCCGATTCCGCGAAGCTCTCCGCCCCCATGGGTGCCACCGTCACCTCGCCTTTCGCTGTCTTATAGGCCACGCAGATGCGGATGGAGTCGAGACCGTCCAGCACGTCCAGTTTGGTGATGCACAGGCTGGACACGCTGTTGTTGATGACGGAACGGCGCAAGGCCACCACGTCGAACCACCCGCAGCGGCGCGGACGGCCGGTCACGGAACCGAATTCATGGCCGCGACGCGCCAGGTGCTCGCCCATCTGGTCGAACAGTTCCGTGGGCATGGGCCCCTCGCCCACCCGGGTGGTGTATGCCTTGACGATGCCCAGCACCTGATCGAAGTAGCGCGGCCCGAGACCGGTGCCGGTGGCGGCGCCGCCGGCGGTGGTATTCGAAGAGGTCACGTACGGATAGGTGCCGTGGTCCACGTCCAGCAATGCCCCCTGGGCGCCTTCGAACAGCATGTTCTCGCCGCGCCGGCTGAGTTCGTCCAGCAGCGGCGTGATGTCCGCCACCATGGGTTCCAGCACTTCCGCCAGCGCCAGGTATTCCTCCAGCGTCTTCTGGAAGGCCACGGGCTCGGCATGAAAATAGTTCTTGAGGATGAAGTTGTGGTAATCCAGCACTTCGCCGAGCTTGGCGGCGAAACGCTCGCGGTGGAACAGGTCGGCGACCCGCACCGCACGGCGCGCCACCTTGTCCTCATAGGCCGGGCCGATACCGCGGCCGGTGGTGCCGATCTTGGCGGCGCCCTTGGCCTGTTCGCGCGCCTTGTCCAGGGCCACGTGCGACGGCAGGATCAGCGGGCACGCGGGCGAGATCTTCAGGCGCTTGCGCGCCGGCACGCCCTTTCCTTCCAGCATTTTGATCTCTTCCAACAGCGCCGTGGGCGACAGCACCACGCCGTTGCCGATCAGGCAGTGCACCTTGTCGCGCAGCACGCCCGAAGGGATCAGCTTGAGGATGGTCTTCTCGCCGTTGATGACCAGCGTGTGGCCGGCGTTGTGGCCGCCCTGGAAACGCACCACCGCAGCCACGCGATCGGTGAGCCAGTCCACCACCTTGCCCTTGCCTTCGTCGCCCCACTGCGTGCCGATGACGATGATGTTCTTGCCCATGTCCGTTGTGTGCTCCGCAGTAACTTCAGAACAGGCCGCGCGCCAGGTACAGCACGATCACGCCCGCTATCATACTGACCAGTCCGACGATGCGCAGCACACGATCGTTGGCCTGGATCACGGCCGCAAGGCTGCGCTTGAAACCCTGCGGATTGATAAACGGCATCACCCCCTCGATAACCAGCATTAGCCCGATCGCCGTCAGTAGTGCCAGCCACATGTGTCAGTCTCCCCCGGTCACACTCAATGCCGCACAGGCCCGCCGGATTTGTAATTATTGATGTATTTCAGGAACTCGCTGTCCGGGCCCAGCACGATGACACTGTTACCGCTCTTGATAACGCGCCGGTAAGTCTCCAGGCTGCGGTAGAAGCGGAAGAATCCCGGATCCTGCCGGTAGGCGCGCGCGTAGATTTCCGCCGCCTCCGCCTGGGCGGCGCCGCGGATCTTCTGCACCTGGCTGTCTGTCTGCGCCAGGATCTGCGCCTTCTGCTGCTCCGCAGCGGCACGGATGCTGGCGGCGGCGGCTGTGCCGTCGTTGCGTACCTGGGCGGCCTGCTCCAGCTGTGCTGAACGCATGCGCGCGTACACCGCATCCAGCGAATCTGACGGCAGAGTCAGCACGGTGATCTGCACGCTATCCAGCTGCGCGCCCAATTCTTTGATCCGGGTGTTGACGGCCGCCGGCACGCCCGCCAGCAGCCGGCCGTCCATGTCGGCCAGCATCTCATTGAACGCATGCGCCGCGAACAGCTGCCGCAACAGCGGCATGAGTTCGTCATTGATGCGGCGCGCGCCGACGCTCTCGTCGCAGGCGCTGACGCGACAGAACGCCGCCATGTCGGTGATGTGCCATATTGCCAGGTAGTCGATCTCGATAGTCTTGCCGTCAAGGGTGGTGAACTTCACCCGACCGCCGTTCTGTTGCTCGCTGTCCAGCGTGATCCAGTGATCGTCCAGGGGAACGAGCTGCTCAAGAAACGGCAGTTTGAAATGCAAGCCGGGTGTAAGACCCGTCTCCACCACCGTACCGAACCGCAATAGCACGCCTTTTTGGCCCTGGTGTACCATGCTGACGCTCTGAGTGACGAGCAGCAGCGCGATGACGGCGATGATGAAACTCAGGAAAGTGCGGTGCAGCATCAGGCGCCCCCCTTGCCGGAATTCGCGGTACTGGCCGCGGGCGCTGCGGTGGTGGCGCGGGCCGGCGGCGCGGGTGGCTTATTGTCACCGCTGGCCGGCGGCGCGCGGGTTGGAAGTGGCGCGCTGAACGGCTCGCCGATATACACGCTGACGCGGCCGCTGCTGGCATCCACCACCACTTTCTTGACGTTACCCAGCACCTCTTCCATGGTGTGAAAATACAGTTCGTCCCGGGTCAAAGCCGGTGCGCGGCGGTAAGCCGCCAGAATCTCCTCGAAGCGCGCGGTATCTCCCTGCGCCCGGATGATGAGCGTTGACTTGTAGGTTTCCGCTTCCCGCAGTTTCACTGCCGCCTCATCCCGTGACTGCGGCACCAGTTCATCGGCGTACACCTGGGCGTCATTCCGGGCCTGACGGCTGCTTTCCCGCGCCTTACGCACCTCCGCATAGGCGGCGCTCACGGCATCGGGCACCGCCACTTTCTGGAATACCAGGCGGGTCACCGCCAGTCCGGTGTCATAGCGACCCAGGGCCGTACTCAGCAGTTGCAATGCGCCGGTCTCGGCTTTCTCCCGGCCGTTACCCAACATATCCGCAAGCTTGCTCTGGGCCACGGTGTCGCGGATGGCGCTGTCCGCCAGCGAGTTCAGCAGCATCTGCATACCGCTGTCAGCGGCCCCCGGCACCTGTCCGGGGTTGGCGGTGTTGAAAAGATACCTGGGCACATCCGCCACGTGGTAATTCACCGTCGCTTCAACCGTCACCACGCTGCCGTCGCCGGTGAGCAGGCGATTGTAACTGCGGGTGTAAGTCCGGCTTCCGAGACCGCTGATAATCTGCATACGCCCCATGGGCCAGGGGAAATGCCAGTGCAGTCCCGCCTGGGTGATGCCGGTATAGCGACCGAACAGGTAATTGATGCCGCGATCATTGCCCGCTACGGTGTAGAAACCGGAGACCAGCCATGCGGCGACGATCACTGGTATCAGCCACAGCAGACTGCTGGCCTGGAAGCCGCGCCGGCCGCCGCCCTTGCCGCCGAACAGTGCACCCAGCCGTCTTTGCAGATTTTTCACCATCTGCTCGAGATCCGCCGGCCGGTTGCCGCTGTTCCATGGATCCTTGTCCTTCCCCGGTTCGTTCCACACCATGCAGGACTCCGCAATATATTGACGTGATTACACTGTCAGCAGCGCCGGGTTAAGGCCCTCACGCCGGCACAGGCGCTGGTACTCGCTGCGCGGTAATTCAACCTGCAGCAGACAACTGCCATCCTGCTCCACCTTCTCCTCGCGCACCGCTCCCAGCCCGAAGAATGCGGCGCGTACCCGGCTCTGTGCCGGTGCCAACCGCAACCAGCCGTGGATGGTATCGCCGCGCAACAGCATGGCGATGGCCCCGCGCAGCAGCTCCAGGCCCGCGCCGGAGGCCGCTGATACCCATACCCGGCGCGGTTTGCCGTCCGGATCGTAGTCTACCGCCGGCAGCTGCCCGGTGATGTCAATTTTATTGAATACCTCCAGGCGTGGCACGTCTTGTGCGCCGATCTCCGCCAGCACGATATTCACGGTTTCCCGGTACACGTCGCGCTGCGGGTCGCTGGCATCCACCACCTGCAGCAGCAGCGCTGCTTCTTCCGTCTCCCGCAGTGTGGAACGAAACGCCGCCACCAGATCGTGGGGTAACTCACGGATGAAACCCACCGTATCCGCCAGCACCACCGTGCGGCCGCTATCGAGATGCAGGCGCCGCAGGGTGGTATCAAGGGTGGCGAACAACTGGTTCGCGGCGAACGCTTCCGCACCGGTGAGCGCATTGAAGAGCGTGGATTTACCGGCATTGGTATAACCCACCACCGATATCGTCGGCACATCGTGACGCAGTCGCGTGCGCCGGCCCTGTTCGCGCTGTTCGCGCACCCGTTGCAAGCGCTTCACCAGCTGCTGGATGCGCTTGCCGATGAGACGGCGATCCAGTTCCAGCTGTGTCTCGCCCGGACCGCGCAGGCCGATGCTGCCGCCGCGCTGCCGTTCCAGGTGTGTCCAGCCGCGCACCAGCCGGGTGGCGAAATGCCGGTGCTGCGCCAGCTCCACCTGTAGTTTGCCCTCAAAACTGCGCGCGCGCTGCGCAAAGATATCCAGGATCAGGCCGGTTCGGTCCAGCACGCGGCAATTGAGGAATTTTTCCAGATTGCGCTCCTGGCTGGGCGACAATTGGTGGTTGACGAGCACCAGGTCCGCGCCGGTTTCCGCGACCTTGACGCGAACTTCCTCCGCCTTGCCCGCACCGACGAAATAGCGCGGTTCCGGTACGCGCCGGTTGCCAATCACCACGGCCAGGATGTCGGCGCCCGCGGTGTTCGCGAGTTCGGTGAATTCCTGGAGCAGCTCGTTACCAGTGGCGGGATCGAGATTCAGGTGGACAAGAACGGCGCGCTCACCGCTCTCTGGACGCTCGAACAATGCGTCACCTCGACATGGCGTGATCAGGCATTCTCGACGCCTGCTTCGGTACCGCTTTCATCTGGTCCCATGCTTACATGACGGCTTGGCACTACCGTGGAGATCGCATGCTTGTAGACCATCTGGCTCACGCTGTTCCTGAGCAGGATGACGAATTGATCGAATGACTCGATCTGCCCCTGCAGCTTGATGCCATTGACGAGATAAATAGAGACCGGCATTTTTTCCCGGCGCAGCGTGTTCAGGAAGGGTTCCTGCAGGGACTGACCTTTGGCCATGATTCATCTCCTTGTTTTAATTATATCTGTCGCTGGGCGCATTTTTTAGCCCGTTTTCCGCATATTTTCCCGCATTGTAGCACAGCCGCCATCAGCTCTGCTGCGCCAGCGCCCGAGCCACTGCGGTACGCACATTGTTCGCGAGCTGCGGCGCATCGCTCTCGAACCACTGCACGTCCGCCTCGGCGCGCAACCAGGTCAACTGGCGTTTGGCGTAGCGGCGCGTCGCCACGATACTCCGGTTCACCGCCTCCACCTGGGTGCACATGCCGCGCAGGTACTCCCACAACTGGCGATAACCCACTGCCCGCATGGAGGCATGGGCCGAGGTTAGATCGCCGCGACGCTCCAGGCGCGCTACTTCCTCCACAAAACCTGCCGCCAGCATTTCCTGGAATCGAGTTGCAATGCGTGCATGCAGCAGTGCACGGTCGGCGGGCGTCACCGCCAGCTTTATGAAGCGATACGGCAATGCTTGGACTGCGGCGCGCGCATGCAGTTCCGACATGGGACGGCCAGTCACATAATAAATTTCCAGGGCCCGCTGGATGCGCTGCGGATCATGCGGGTGGATGCGTGCAGCGGCTGCCGGATCCATGCGTTTCAGCTCCGCATGCAGCGTCGGCCAGCCCTGACGGGCGGCGCGGTCATCGATTTCCGCACGCACACCTGGGGCGGCGACCGGCAGTTCCGCGAGACCATACTGGAGCACGTGGAAGTACAGCATGGTGCCGCCGGTGAGTAACGGTACGCGGCCAGCGGCACTGATCTCCGCCATGTGCGCCAGCGCGTCGTTGCGGAAATTTCCCGCAGAATAATGTTCTGCCGGATCCAGTATGTCTATGAGCCGGTGCGGCGCGACGCGCAGGATGTCTACCCCCGGTTTGGCGGTGCCGATATCCATGCCGCGGTAGATCATCGCTGAATCCACGCTGATGATATCGCAGGGGAAATGCCTGACGAGTTCCACTGCCAGTGCCGTCTTGCCGGAGGCGGTGGGCCCCATAAGCAGGATGACGGGCGGCAAGGATTTCATCGACCGCGCAGGAACAGCTTGTCCAGTTCGTGCATGCTCAGCCGCGTCCAGGTTGGACGGCCATGGTTGCACTGGTCGGCGCGTGGTGTGCGTTCCATGTCACGCAGCAGCGCATTCATCTCCATCAAGGTAAGTCCACGATGGGCGCGCAGCGAGGTGTGACAGGCGCGGGTGGCGAGCACATGTTCGAGCGCATCATGCATGCGCCGGCTGCCGCCATGTTCGCACAGGTCGGCCAGCAGGTCTCTCAGCATCTGCGGCGTGTCCTGGTCCGCCAGCAGCGCCGGCACTTCGCGGATGACAAGCGTCTCCGGTCCGCGCCGCATCACCACGAAACCGATTTTCGCCAGTGCCTCAGCGGAACTCTCCGCCAGATCCGCTTCGCGCCGGCTCACGCTTACCGTCATGGGCACCAGCAATGGTTGCGACGCCAGCTTGCCGGATTGCATGGCGGCCTTCATCCGTTCATAGGTGATGCGTTCGTGGGCCGCGTGCATGTCCACCAGCACCAGGCCATCGGCGGCAGCGGCCAGGATGTAGACACCATGTAACTGCGCCAGCGCAAATCCCAGGGGGGGGGTGACGGCGGGCTCGCTTGCGGCATGCGCCGCCGTTGCCGGCACTTCCGCCAGCTTCGCATAATGCGCCATCTGCTCCGCGATCCTGAGCGACAGGTCCTGCTGGGAAGAGCCTGGCATCGACGGCGCGCCCGCCGGCAACGTGGTAATCGCAGTGCGCTGTGACGCAGTCACCACCTGGGGCGTGGTATCCCTTAACACCGCTTCCACGGTGCGGAATACGTAATCGTGCACCAGCCGGCTGTCGCGGAAGCGCACTTCGTATTTCGCCGGATGAGCGTTCACGTCCACTCGCGCCGGGTCCAGCTCCAGATACAGCACGTAGGCCGGATGACGGCCGTGGAACAGTACATCATGGTAAGCCTGCTTCAATGCGTGGCTCAGCAGCTTGTCACGCACTGTCCGGCCGTTAACGTAGAAATACTGCATGTCGGGTTGACTGCGGGAGAAGCTGGGCCGGGCGATCCAGCCCCGCAGTATCAGTCCCGCCACCGTATGGGTGATGTGCAGGGCATGGTCCATGAATTCCCCGCCCAGCAGGTCCGCCACGCGCCGGTCCCGCTGTGTCTGTTCCGTGGCCGGGGACAGGTCGAGCAGACTGCGGCCGTTGTGACGCGCATGCATCTCCACGTCCGGTCGCGCCAGCGCCAGGCGCCGCAGCACCGTGTCCACATGATCGAATTCGGTCTGTTCTCTCTTCAGGAACTTTCGCCGAGCCGGTGTATTGAAGAACAGTTCGCGCACCTCTACGGTGGTACCTACAGGATGGGGTGCCGGTGCCGGTTCGCTGTAGTGACCATGGCCATCACCCTCAATACGCCAGCCATGCGTGTCGCCGGACGTGCGCGAAGTGATGGTGAGGCGCGCCACCGCGCCGACGCTGGGCAACGCTTCGCCGCGAAAACCCAGGGTGGCGACCCGCTCCAGGTCTTCCAGGGTGACGATCTTGCTGGTGGCATGCCGCGCCACCGCCAGCGACAGCTCCTCCCTGGGTATGCCGCCGCCGTCGTCGCGCACGCGCGTGAGTTGCACGCCGCCCTGCTCCACTTCCACATCCAGGCGCGTCGCCCCTGCATCCAGGCTGTTCTCCAGCAGTTCCTTGATGACCGAGGCGGGCCGTTCCACCACCTCGCCGGCGGCGATCTGGTTGATGAGCTGCGGTGGCAGGAGACGGATGGCCATGGCTTACCGGTAAAACGGGGCGGACCCCATAGCTTAACGGCTGGCACCGACCGGAGAAAGGATGCGTGGGGCTTAGCGTTGGTCGCCGCTGCTGGCGACGGTATAACCCGGGGCCCCACCCGCCACTATCGCGCTGGCGGCATGCCGAGCACGACGTGTCTTCAGGAGCGCAAGTTCAGTGCCTGGCGGAGGATACTGGTCGAAGTAATTCACCACGCCGCCGACGATGGCCCTGGCGATCCTGTTCTGGTAAGCGGGCGTCATGAGCTGGCGTGCCTCGCGCGGATTGGTGATGTAGTCGGTCTCCACCAAGATGGATGGAATATCGGGTGACTTGAGCACCACGAAGGCCGCCTGCTGCACATCACCTCGGTGCATGGGTCCGAGCCCCGCAAGCTGGTGCGCCACGCGTCCGCCCACGTCCAGGCTGGCGCTGATGGTGGCGGTCTGGGACAGATCCAGCAGCACCGAGGCCAGCATGTTGCTCTTATTGGCCAGTGATACGCCCCCCAGCAGGTCGGCATCGTTTTCCTGGTTCGCCAGCCAGCGGGCGTGCTCGCTGGTGGCGCCGTGTTCGGAGAGTGCATACACCGTGGCGCCGTCGGCACCGTGATCACGGGAAGCGTCGCAGTGGATGGAGATGAAGATATCCGCATGGGCAGCGCGGGCGCGGGCGATGCGTTCGCGCAGCTGCAGGTAATAGTCGCCGTCACGAGTCAGAAACGGCTTGAACCCCGGTTGCCGGGCGATGAGTGCAGCAAGCTTGCGGGCGATGGCCAGGGTCACGGTTTTTTCCACGACGCCGTGTGGGCCGCGGGCGCCGGAATCGATGCCACCGTGGCCAGCATCGATGGCTACCACGATATCACGTGCCGGTCTGTTAGCAGCTGCCGTGGGGGTTGTGGCACTCAATACCGGCTGGCGCTGCTCTGTCTGGCCGGCGCCGTACAGATCCACCACCAGCTGCGGACCGGCCGGGGTCTGGCGCAGAAAGCTGCGTGGTATCACCCGTTCGCTGAGATCCAGCACCACCCGCAAGCCGGTCTGTTGGTGCGGGGCGCTGCGGATACGGGTCACCACGCCCTGCCCCGCAGGCGCTGCGGTGGCGAGACGTGCGTCGTCCATATCAATGACGATGCGATCCGGATGGCTCAGGGTGAACAGCGAATGCTCTACCGGCCCGGAAAGGGCGAAGACCACTTCCGTGTATCCCTTAACCTGGGCGAATTGCACGCCCTGTACGGCCACCGGCATCGCCAGAGCCGCCGACGGGAAGAGCAGTAACAGAGTCAACAGCGCCTTCATGCCCGTACCATGTGCGGGGAAATGGGGTAGTTATACACCATCAAACGAGGTTTTCAAGCCTCTTTTATCATGAAATTTATGGACATACAAAGATATCTTAGAGAGTGACATTAGAATCGTCCCCGACCTGCAACCGGATACCCGGCCGGCGCAGGGCATGGGTATGGCTTTCCCAGGCCGCAGCCAGCTGCCGGCCACGTTCGCTGAGTGCCTGAAAAGAGACGCTACGCGCCTGCTCCCGAACCTGGATTCGGATTTCCAGGTCCGCCTCCGGCAGGGCTTCCCCACCCCGCTCCGGCCATTCGATGAATATGCGGTGGGCGGGATCATCCAGCTCCCGCACGCCCAGGAATTCCAGTTCCTCCGGTACGGCGATACGGTAAAGATCCAGATGGTAGAAACCGTGGCCGGGGGTCTCGTAGCCTTCCACGAGAGTGTAGGTGGGGCTGCGCACCCGGCCGACATAACCCAAGCCGCGCAGCACACCCCGCACCAAGGTGGTCTTGCCCGCCCCCAGTTCACCGCGCAGGTACACCACCGCCCCGCCCTCCATGGCACGGGCCAGCGTCTCCCCCAGCGTATCCATGGCGGCGGCATCCGCCACCGTGAACACCTTCATGGATTCACCATGCGGCGCAGCGCCTTGATCACATCCCGCGCCGTGAGGCCCCGCTCACCGTCACGCGCCGCATGATCGCCCGCCAGCGCGTGCACCATGACACCGGCGCGGGCGGCGGCGGGCAATGCCAGACCCTGGGCGATGAGCGCGGCGATGATGCCGGTGAGCAGGTCACCCATGCCCGGTGCCGCCATACCGGGGTTGCCTTGGCCGCACACGGCGATGGTCTCGCCCGCCGCTGCCACCAGCGTGCCGGCGCCCTTGAGCACGCT
>JAGWNO010000020.1 GCA_028871235.1 Gammaproteobacteria bacterium | reverse complement strand
TACTCTTTAACTCCTCACTCCTCACTCCTCACTCCTCACTAATCTATGTACAGCGAGGAGACCGACTCCTCGTCACTCACGCGGCGCATGGTTTCGGCCAGCAGCTGCGCGATGGAGAGCTGGCGGATCTTGCGGCAGGCCTGGGCCTGGTCGCGCAGCGGGATGGTGTCCGTTACCACCAGCTCATCCAGCACCGAACCCTCGATATTGTCGATGGCCTTGCCGGACAGCACCGGGTGGGTGATGTACGCCAGCACCTTGGCCGCGCCCTGCTCCTTGAGGGCCTTGGCGGCAAGGCATAAGGTGCCCGCCGTATCCACCAGGTCATCCACGATAACGCAGGTCTTGCCCTTGACCTCGCCGATGATGTTCATCACCTGCGCTTCATTGGGGCGCGGCCGGCGCTTGTCGATGATCGCCAGGTCCGCATCATCCAGACGCTTGGCCAGCGCCCTGGCCCTGACCACGCCGCCCACGTCGGGCGACACCACGATCAGGTCCGGATACTTCCGCTTCCATGCATCGCCCAGCAGGATCGGCGACGCATACACATTATCCACGGGGATGTCGAAGAACCCCTGGATCTGGTCTGCGTGCAAATCCACTGTCAACACCCGGTTCACGCCCGCCGATACCACCATGTTGGCCACCAACTTGGCGGTAATCGGCACGCGCGCGGCGCGCTGGCGCCGGTCCTGGCGGGCATAACCGAAATACGGCACCACCGCGGTGATGCGCGCCGCCGAGGCGCGACGCAGCGCATCCGCCATCACCAACAGCTCCATGAGGTTGTCGTTGGTCGGCGGACAGGTGGACTGCACGATGAAGACGTCGCGGCCGCGCACGTTCTCGATCAGTTCCACCGCCACTTCGCCATCGCTGAAGCGGCCCACCTGCGCCTTGCCCAGCGGCAACTGCAGATGGTTGGCGATCCTGTTCGCCAACTGCGGGTTGGCATTGCCCGCGAATACCATCATGCTGCCTGCTGACACGGCGCCCTCGCTTGTCTGTCGTGGTCAGTCATCAGGGACGCACACCGCATCCCGAAAATTATCAATGGCTGGGGTGGTAGGATTCGAACCTACGAATGCCGGGATCAAAACCCGGTGCCTTACCACTTGGCGACACCCCAAATCTCACCGGGCTTGTGCCGCCGCCAGCCGGTCGAGCAGGGGCGAGCGGTTTTTCCCCCGGGCGACGAATCCCCGCCAGCCGCCGGGCAGTGCCTGCAGTACGCGCCGGGCATCGATCTCACGCCCACACGCCACGAACACGCAGGCACCGGTACCCGTCAACCGCGCCGGGCCCTGCAGGCTGAGCCAGTCGAGGACTTCCGCCACCGCCGGGTAGCGTTTCCGGACCACCGGTTCGAATGCGTTGCCGCCTTCGCCCGAGCGAAAGCGCGCTATTGTGATTGGCGGGGAATTTCGTGTCAATTCAGGGGCCTGGAAAATTTCCCGGGTCGCCACCTCGCAGGGGGGCTTGACCACCACAAACCAGGGTTCGGGGAGCTCCACCGGGGTCAGTATTTCCCCTACCCCTTCCGCCCAGGCGGCCTGGCCGTAAATGAACACCGGCACATCCGCCCCCAGTTCCAGCCCGAGCTGCGCCAGCGCCGCCGGCGTGAGCCGGGTGTTCCATAGATGGTTCAGGGCCACCAGGGTGGTGGCCGCATCGGAGCTGCCGCCCCCCAACCCGGCTCGCAACGGCAGGCGTTTATGCAGATGGATATCCGCACCGGCCCGGCAACCTGTGCGGACCTGCAGCAGTTGCGCTGCGCGCACCACCAAATCGGTTTCCGCGGGCAGCTGTTCCGGCCCGGTGGCACGCGCAATGCGCTGGTCATCCCGCGGTGTGAAGTCGAGAGTATCGCCATGATCGAGGAACTGGAACACGGTTTGCAGCAGATGGTAGCCATCGGCACGGCGACCGGTGATGTGCAGGAACAGGTTCAGTTTGGCCGGCGCCGGCCAGCCGCGGCTCGCGGGCGCCGTCATGGTGACGCGGCGCCGGGGGCGGTGAGCGGCGGCACCTGCCAGCTGTTGATGGCCACCTTGATGCGGACCGGCCCGCGCAGCAGCAGCAGGCGCGTGGGCAGGTCGTAGCCGCCGAAACCGGCGTAGGTCTGGTAATCCACCTGCCAGCCGCGCTGCGTAAGTGTCACCAGCTGGCCTTGGCGGTCCACGGTTTTGGCAAAGGGCGCGTTGGGGTCCGGCAGACCGACCATCCAGTAACGCATGCTGAGTATGGGCAGCGGCATGCGCAGGCGACGGATGAAATCCTGTTCGGGGTCGGTGCTGATGAAATCATCGCCGCGTGAACTGCGCACCCATAAGGCCTGTGCGTTGCCCTGCACTTCCAGGGCCCCCGCGCCGAATGGTCCGCGGAAGTTGAAATCCAGCACATCGCCCCGCTGCTTCCAGTCCATGGAACCGCTGCCGCCGTCATCGGCGGTGACAATGCCCACGCGGCCCTCAAGTTCCCAGTCCTGCAGTTGCGCCAACGCCGCCCGGCGGGCCTGCCAGGCCGCTTCGTTGGGCGGTCCCAGAGGCGCCGTGCCGGGTACCGTGGCACAGCCGGCCAAAGCCAGCAGCGCGACTGCGAATACCCTTTGCAACCTCACGGCGCAAACTGCCGGCCAATTTTCATGAGATCGGGATCCCCGGGATGCTGCTTGAGCGCGGCGCTCCATACGGCGTGTGCTTCCTGCCTGTTACCGGATACCCACAGCGCTTGCGCGAGATGTGCCGCCACCTGCGGGTCAGCAAGCCGGGCGTAAGCCTTGCGCAGATAAGCGAGTGCCGCCGGGTAATTGCCTAACCGGAATTCCACCCAGCCCATGCTGTCGATGACGGCGGGATCATCCGGTGCGAGCTGCAGGGCTTTTTGGATATAGCCAAGCGCTTCGCTGTAGCGGTTGGAATGCACCGTCAGGGTGTAGCCCAGGGCGTTGAGGGCCGCGGCATTTTCCGGCGAGCGCTTGAGAATATAGCGCAGGTCCCTTTCTGCCGCCGTCACCTGGTCCATGCTCTCCTCCAGCAGTGCGCGCGCATACAGCAGGTCAGCATCGGGCGAACCCACCCGCAGGGCGTCGTTGAGTACTTCCAGAGCCGTGGCGTCGTCGCCCATGGTGGCGAACACCTGGCTTTCGGCAAGACGCAAGCGGGCGGCGTCACCGGGATCATCCGCGATGACGCTATCCATATACTCGCGCGCCTCCGCCTGCCTGCCTTGCTCGGCCAAGACGCGTGCCGTAGCGATACGCGCCGCGAACCAATGTTCCCCGTCGTCCACCTGCTGGTAATTGCGCAATGCTTGCGCATAGTTTTTCTGCAGCTCCGCGATGTTGCCGAGAAAATACCAGGCGTCCGAGTTGCGCTGGCCGGTCTTGCGCAGGCTCAGAAAATACTCCCGCGCTGCCGCCAGCTGTTTGTCCTGCAGTTTGAGCAGACCGAGGGTGTACAGTGCCTCGGCATCCGCGGGATGGCGCTTGAGCACTTCGCTGAATTGGGCCTCCGCCGCCGCGCCCTCGCCGGCCTGGGCCAGTAATGCGGCGAACGCCAGCCGCAGGTTGGTGTTGTCCGGGGTTTCCGCAAGTCTTGCCTGCAAGACCCGCACCGCTTGCGCGCTCCTGCCCTGCGCCGCCAGCGCCTGCCCGAGCAGCACCAGCGCCTCATCCCAATGCGGCTGGATAGCCAAGGCGCGATTGGCTTCGTCGGCCGCCAGCTGCGGATGCTGGTAATGCAGCGCCAGCCCGGCGAAAGCGAAATGCGCTTGCGCAGATTGCGGATACGCGGCCAGCAGTCCCCGCATCACCGGCAAGCCGTGCTGGGCGTCGGTTTCCTGACTAAGCAGGCGGGAGATCAGCGCAAAACTCTCACTGGGTACATCCCGCAAGAGACTCTCGAATGCGGCGACCGACGCCGCCACGTCGCCGAGGCGGGCCTCCAGCAGCGCCTCAAAATGCCTGGCATCCGGATCCTGCGGCGCGAGCGTGCGCCAACGCCGCACCAGCGTGAGCGCCAGCTGGTCGTCACCTGCCTCGTAAGCGAGCGTCGCGGCGTGTTGCAGCAGCGATGGATCGCTGCTCAGCTGCGCTGCGCGCGCGTACTGCGCCACGGCCACCGGCCGCAAATCGCGTTCCAGCGCCAATTGCCCCATGAAGACGCGGTAGGTCAGCTCCTCATCCACGGTGCTGAAAGACTCGGCAGTCCGCGGCGGGCGAGCAGTCAACACGGCAGGTTGTGCCGCAATCGTGGCACAGCCTGCAAGCAACAGCATCAAGGCAGCCAAGCCGGAATAAAAAGACATCTGCATGGTTTCATGCCCGGTAAACCCGCGCGCATCCACTATACTCCGCCCAGGTTCAGCGCCGCACGCGCGCGTGGCTGTAACAGCTTGTTATAACGGTGGAATTCGCCCAGAATTCAGCCATCCTGCCGACTCGCGCGATGCCATGCCCCTATTCACTCTCGGAATCAGCCACGCCACCGCGCCGGTCGCCATCCGTGAACGTCTGAATTTCGGACCTGAGCATATTCCGGAGGCGCTCAAGGCGGTGACCGCCCTGCCGGGGGTGGCGGAAGCGGCCATCCTCTCCACCTGCAACCGCACCGAGATCTACGCCCAGGTGGAAAACGCCGCAGACACGGCGCTGGCTGACTGGCTGGCGCGCACCCGCGACCCCGAGGATCCCGGCGTGCGCCAGCGTTTTTACAGCCACAGCGCCGCGGCCGCCGTGCGGCATCTGTTCCGCGTCGCTTGCGGCCTGGATTCCATGATCCTCGGCGAGCCGCAGATCCTTGGCCAGATCAAGGACGCCTATGAGCTGGCGCAGCAGCATGGTGCCGCCGGTAACATGCTGCACCGCCTCTTCCAGTACAGTTTCGTGGTGGCAAAACAGGTGCGCACCGATACCCGCATCGGCGCGAGTCCGGTATCGGTCGCCTACGCCACGGTGCGCCTGGCGAAGCAGATCTATGCTGATTTCAGCAAACTCACGCCGCTGCTTATCGGCGCGGGCGAGACCATCGAGCTGGCGGCGCGCCACCTGCGGGAACAGGGCACGCGACGCATGATCATCGCCAACCGCACATTGAGCCATGCCCACAACCTCGCCGAGCAGTTCGGCGGTTACGCCATCGGCCTGCATGAGATCCCGGCACACCTGGGCGATGTGGACATCATCATCGCCTCCACCGGCAGCCCGGAACCGCTGCTGGATCGTGCGACGCTTGCCGATGCGCTCAAGGGCCGCAAACGCCGCCCGCTGCTCATTGTGGACATCGCCGTGCCGCGCGATATCAAAGCCGATGTGGCGGAATTGGACGACGTATATCTGTTCACCATCGATGATTTGCAGCACACCGTGCAGGAAAACCTGCAGTCGCGCCGGGCTGCGGCCAGGGAAGCGGAAGTGATCATCGAGGCGCAGGTGGGACGCTTCATGGAACAGCTGCGTGGCCTGGATGCCGTACCCACCATCCGTGCGGTGCGCGACCAGGCCACGCAACTGCGCGACCTTACCCTCCAGCAGGCGCGGCATATGCTTGCCGCCGGCACGCCACCGGAGGTCGTATTGAAATTCCTCGCCGACACTCTCACCAACCGGCTGCTGCATGCCCCCACCGCGTATCTGCACCGGGCCGCCCTTGAAGGCCGGGAGCACGCCATCCGCGAGACCCACGATCTGTTCGGGTTGGACGACAAGCACAAGCAGTCCTGAGAGTGCCGTTATAATGGCGCCCGCCTTACCGTTGGGCAGCAGTCAGTGAAAGACTCCATCCGCCACAAGCTCGACCGACTGGTCGCGCGTCACGAGGAACTCGCCGCGCTGCTGGCCGACCCCGGCGTCATCGGCGACCAGCAACGCTTCCGCGAGCTGTCCCAGGAATATGCGCGCCTGGAACCGCTGCTGCTGTATTACCGCGAGTACACCCGTGCCGAAGCCGACGCCCGCGCCGCCGCGGATATGGCGGAGGACCGCGATGCCGGCTTGCGACAACTGGCGCAGGAGGAACGGCGCGCCGCGGAAGCGCGGCTGCTGGCGTTGGAGCCGGAGCTGCTCATGCTGCTGCTGCCGAAGGATCCCCATGATGACGGCAATATCTTCCTTGAAATCCGCGCGGGCACCGGCGGTGACGAGGCCGCCTTGTTCGCCGGCGACCTGTTCCGCATGTACAGCCGCTACGCGGAGGCGCAGGGCTGGCAAATGGAGATCCTGGGCGCAAGCCCCGGCGAGCACGGCGGTTATAAGGAGGTCATCACCCGTGTGGTGGGCCAGGGCGCGTATTCATGCCTCAAGTTTGAATCCGGCACCCACCGGGTGCAGCGCGTACCGGCGACCGAATCCCAGGGACGCATCCATACCTCCGCCTGTACCGTGGCGATACTGCCGGAAGTAGCGGAAATCGAAGACGTGGACATCAACCCGGCGGAATTGAAGGTGGATACCTACCGTTCCTCGGGTGCCGGCGGCCAGCATGTGAACAAGACCGACTCCGCCATCCGTATCACCCACCTGCCCAGCGGTATCGTGGTGGAATGCCAGGACGAGCGCTCGCAGCACAAGAACCGCGCCCGCGCCATGTCGCTGCTCAAGGCAAAACTGCTGTCGGCGGAGCGGGAGAAACTGGTCACCGCCCAGGCGCACTCACGGAAACTGCAGGTGGGCAGCGGCGATCGCTCGGAACGCATCCGCACCTACAACTTCCCCCAGGGACGGGTCACCGATCATCGCATTAACCTCACGCTTTACAAGCTCGACGACATCATGCAGGGCGAACTCGGCGCGGTGATCATGCCCCTGATGAATGAGTTCCGGGCGCAAGAGCTGGCGGCGATGACGGCTCAGTGAGTGGCGGCACGCAGCTTGAGCCTGCGGTACTGTTCGTAACAGACGCTCAGCACATAGCACCATACCAACGCGCCCAGCAACGGCATGAGTCCGATGTCGAGCCACGGATCCTGGACTGAAGCCGCGCTAGGCAGCTGCCCCATGTTCACCTGCCGCAGGGCGTTCATGATATCGGGCCAGCCGGCGATGATGTCATAAATGAACAGCACGATCGCTGGCACGGAAATCACCACGGAAGTCCGCCACCAGTCCGGCCAGGTGAGCGTGTGGCTATAGCCGAGCGCATCAAGCATATTTTTGCGATCCAGTACCGCAGTGTAGGCAAAAAACGCCAGCGTCGTCCCCAAAATTACCCCGGGCACGATGAGTACCAGGAAGCCGCCCCAGGATGCGAGGTTATACAGCAGGTCGCCGACAAGGATGGCCGGTGCGGCACGCATGCCGCGGCGCAGGGCACCGGCATAAGAAAGTGGGGCGCCGGCAGCGAACGCATCCAGTTTGGCGATGGCGCTGCCGTAAAGTGCACTCTCCGCCAGCCATGCCAATAGCGTTACCACCAGGACTGATCCGCTCATGCTGGCGTTGAACAGCCCGCCGCCGGCGAACACGTCCGGCAGCGCATCCACAATACCGGCGATCCATACCGGCAGGAAAATAACCGTCAGGCTTCTGAGAAAAAGGCCCCAGCCCGCGGCCAGGGTGGTGCCCACGGGCAGTGCAACAGGCTTGTTCATGCAGCAACCATCAGGCAGGCACGTTCATGTCCGGTGTGCCGGGCCGAGAGCGGCGCAGCTTGAGGTCGTGATACTGCAGATACATGATTCCAAGTACGAAAGGCGCGAACACCGCCGTGCCCACCAGCTGCAGCACGCCTTTCTCCAACATGCTGCGGCCGGTTTCCTCACTGCTGCGCAATGCCAGCAGGCCGGCGAACGGCGCCAGCACCACGATCACGATCCCCACCAACACCAGCGCCATCACGATCAGCACCAGGAAGGTGCGCCACCAGTTGCCCCATACGAGAGTATGGCTGCGATTCAGGGCCTGGATCGGCCCCTTGCCATCCAGCACCACCGCATACTGGAAGAACACCAGACTCACCGTCAGGATGACACCCGGCACGATAAGCAGGATATAGCCGACCAGGAGCGCAACGAACAGCACCAGGCTGCTGACAACCAGGGGTAGCAGTGCGCGCAGTGCGCGCTGCCACTCGCTGCGGAAATCCACTGCCTGCCGCCGCACCATGTTATCCAGACGCGCGAGCATGATGGCCTGCACCAAGTTCCCGCATACGAATGCCATGGCCTCCACCAGCCCCCAGCGCGCGTCCAGGAGTCCCCGCATGACCTCCGGAGTGACCGGGATATCGCCCACTCGCATGGCCGTGTACAGGGTGGGCAGCAGGCCCAGGAAACCCGCGATGGTGGTGAACAGGAATAACTTGCGGAAGCCATGCACCCCCAGTGCAATGCCCTGCATCCACAGTTGCGGCGGCGGACTGGGTCTCACTGGCAGTTCGAACATAGCTTGTAAAGTATCCCAATCAGGACAGGGTTGATGCCTGGCAGCAGGGCGGCAGTGTGCCTGAGCACCCTTGAGGCATCAAGGCGCGCACCCCACCCTTTACTTCATGTGGATTCCTGCTATAGTTATTTAGCAAGAATATACTTGCTTTATTACCCGAACGGAGGATGACGTCATGCTGTTGATTATTGCTGCCGTCCTGTTTGCGCTGGGTGCCCTCGGTGGGCTGGTTATGGCTGTGCGCAGTTTTCAGGGCCAGGATATCCCGGTGGCGCTGGCCGCAGGTCATGGGCTGCTGGGCGCAACCGGCCTGGTGCTGCTGCTTGCAGGCGCGCTCATGGGGTTGGGTGGAAACCTGGAGCGTTATGCCCTGGTGGTGCTGGTGATCGCTGCGCTCGGCGGGTTCTATCTGTTGTCATTCCATATCCGCAGGCAACGGCACCCGCGCGCCGTGATCGTGGTGCATGCGCTGGTGGCGGTGATCGGTTTCCTGACGCTGCTCATTGCCATCGCACAGGGCATGCAGGCCTGAGTCGGGATAGGAAGACACCACAGCATGAAGGGGCTCAGAATCGGCGGCCATCCGCTGCATCCGGCGCTGGTGCATTTCCCCATCGCCTGCTGGACAGCGGCACCGCTGCTGGACGGAATATCTCTGCTGGGACACGACCCTGCGTGGTGGCATCTCGCCTTCTGGTGCATCACCGCAGGCCTGATCACAGGCGTGGCAGCCATGGGCGCGGGTTTCATGGACCTGCTCGCGCTCCCGGTCGGACATCCGGCGCAGCGCACCGGGCAGCGCCATCTGCTGCTGATGGGTGGCGCCTGGTGCATCTTCATCATCGATCTGCTGGGGCATTCGCTGCAGGGATTGCCCGCGAGCGGCGAGGTCTGGCTGGGCCTCAGCTTGTCCCTGGCAGGATTCTGTGTGCTACTCGCTGGTGCCTATGCGGGCGCCCAACTGGTGTACGCTTTTGGCGTAGGCCAGATCCAACACCATGACAAAACCTAGCAAACCCGGCAAAACCCCGCTTGCCGGTGCGTTCCCCGGGGCGCGCAGCGATGTGCTGCAGCTGCTCAAAACCGCCGGCGCCATGACCGCTGGCGGAATCGCCGCGCGCCTGCGCATCACCCGTGAGGGCGCCCGCCAACAGCTGGAGCTGCTGGAAAAGGACGGCTGGATAGCCCGGGCAACCCGCGCCGCGGAACGCCGCGCCGGCCGTCCAGCGGTGGTTTTTGCCCTGACGCCCGCTGGCGACCATCTGTTCCCCAAGCATTACGACGCGCTGGCACTGGCATTGATGGATACGGTGACCGCGCAATTAGGCTCCACGGCATTGCTGAAATTGCTCACCGCCTTGACGGATCAGCAGGTACAGCAATGGGAAAGCCGGCTTGCCGGCAAACCGCTGCTACAGCGGCTGCGGGCGCTCAAGGGCATCTACTTCGCAGGCGACCCGTTCACTGCGGTGGACAAGGATCAGCGCGGCTATGTGCTCACAGAACACAACTGCCCGTATCTCACCCTGGCCATGCACAGGCCACGACTGTGCAGTGTCACCGTTTCCACGCTGACGCGCTTGCTGGGAGTGCGGGTAGTACGGGAAAAACGTTTCCAGGATGGTGACCAACGCTGTGCGTTCCGTGTATTGGCGGACCAGCCGGTGAACCCGCGCAAATTCCGCTTTGCATTCGAGACAAGCCGGGGATAACCCCCGCCCGCTGACCGCCAGTTATTCAGGCACAGCGACCACGCGAAGCGCAATGATTCAAACCGGCGTCCGGTGAATTCCGTGACCACCGCAGAGCACATTCGTCCAGCCACGGATAGTTGCCGCGGATATCGGCGCGCAGCTGATGGATTGTGCCTTTGCCGATACCTGCCGGACGGAAAGCTCCGGCTCCCATAACACGCGTGCGCTCCGTGCAACCCTCCCGGCATGGCGGGCACAACATACTGTTCGCCTGCCCTTCGCCGCTGGGCATCAGCAACGTCACGGTCGGATAAGCGTGCATACATACCGGCGGCAGGGACCCTACGGAATTTTAAGGAAACACCCTGGCAAGAAATGCGCGCGGCCCGAGTGAGGAAGTCCCGGGTCACGTTTGTAACTTATTGATTGTCAATAAAAAATAAATATAAATTGCGCGGCCCCGCAACCCGGGTGCGGATTGTCTAGAATCTGCGACCGATCGTGCGATTTGCAATCAAATCGTCGAGTAGTATCATATGGTTACATCCTTTTTTTTCGCACTGGTGGTGAACAATTTATGAAGAAGTACGCTGTTGTCCTGTCTGCTGTTGCTCTGGCGCTGACCTTGACTGCCTGCGGCAAGAGCGGTGAAGAATCTGCCCCGACTGCGGCTCCCGCAGCCTCGACAGCTGCTCCGGCTGCCTCGACCAAGATGGCTGCTCCCGCGGCCGGCACGGCGAAGGCTCCGGCTGCCAGCACGGCTACTCCGCCGAAGCACTGAGTTTAAATAAAGCCAGGTCAGGACCGGCTTCCGGCCGGTGATGACGTGGCTGCTCCGGCAGACCGGGAAGTCAAGAAACCGGGAAGGGCAGGTGTCATGCACCTGCCCTTTTCTTTTGTGCGCCTCTTCTCAATAGGCAAGGGCGTAGTCTAAATCGGCCCTGAGATCGGCCAGATCTTCCACACCCACCGACAGACGCACCAGGGAATCGCTGATACCCAGGGAGGCCCGAACCGCAGGCGGCAGCGAGGCATGGGTCATGATTCCGGGGTGCTCGATGAGGCTTTCCACACCACCCAGACTCTCGGCCAGGGTGAATAATTCACAACGCTCCAGGAACCGCCGTGCTTCGCTTTCCCCGCCCTTGAGGAACAGGGTCACCATGCCACTGAAGGCACGCATCTGCCGCTTCGCGAGGCTATGCTGCGGATGGCTGGCCAGCCCAGGATAGATCACGCGCTCCACCCGCGGATGCCTTTCAAGCCACCCGGCCAGCTCCAGAGCGTTACTGCCATGGCGTTCCATGCGCAGTGCCAGGGTTTTGAGCCCGCGCAGCGCCAGGAAGCTGTCGAAGGGTCCGGCCACGGCACCCACGGAATTCTGCAGAAAGCCGAGTTGCTCGGCGAGATCGCTGCGTTCACCCACCACCACCATGCCCCCCACCATGTCCGAATGGCCGTTCAGGTACTTGGTGGCCGAATGCATGCTCAGGTCGAATCCATGCTCCAGCGGCCGCTGGTTGTATGGCGAAGCGAAGGTGTTGTCGCATACGGTGATGAGCCCATGTTCACGCGCCAGCTCGGCCACCATGGCCAGATCCACCAGCTTCAGCAGCGGATTAGTGGGGGTTTCCGCCCAGACAAGCCGTGTCTCGGGACGGATGGCGCTTTCCAGCGCCTTGCGGTCGCACAGGTCGACGAAACTGAACTGCAGGCCCGCGGAACGCTTGCGTACCCGCTCGAACAGCCGGTAGGTGCCGCCGTACATGTCATGCATGGCGATCACGTGGCTGCCGGAATCCAGCAGGTCGAGGATGGTGGCGGTGGCCGCCAGGCCAGAGGCGAAGGCAAAACCGCGACGGCCGCTTTCCAGATCCGCCACGCAACGCTCGTAGGCCATGCGCGTGGGATTTTGGGTACGCGAATACTCGTAGCCCTTGTGCTTGCCGGGGCTTTCCTGAGCATAGGTGGAGGTGGCATATATAGGCTGCATCACCGCCCCGGTGGTGGGATCCGGCGACTGGCCGGCATGGATGCTGCGGGTAGCGAAGCAAAACTTGTCTGTTGGGGATTTCATGAAAACTACCTGTGGTGATGCTATCAGGGGCGTAGCCAGGGGTTTGGGACCCAGTCACTTGTCCGTTTCTGCCCGACCCATACGGGAGAGGCAGAACGTGGTGTTCCGATTTGCCGGCGTACTCAATGCAGTCGCAGGCGGTTCAGCAGGTCGCTGCGGGTTACAAGACCCAGGAATTCGTCTCCGGCCATGACCGCCGCTGCACTCTCGCCGTCCAGCAGAGCGAAGAGTTGTTCCACGGTTCTGCCGGCCTCGATGCGAGGGAAACCGGCATTAAGCGCCACCCGTACTTCCTGGGTGAAGCCGCGCTGATCGCGGCGTACCGCGTGAATAAGATCGGTCTCCGCCACCGCGCCGAGGAAACGTTTTCCGTCTATCACCGGCAGCTGTGAAATTCCGTTGTTGCGCATGCGCGTATGGGCAGTGGCCAGCGTGTCCGCCGGCCCCACGTACACCGTGGCCCGCTCCCAATAAGGACGCCCCACATAATCACCCAGGTCGCCGCGCCGCGGCCGTTCGATAAACCCCTGCTCGATCATCCAGAAGTCGTTGTATAACTTCGACAGGTATTTGTTACCCGTGTCGCAACCGAGGGTGACCACGCGCTTCGCGGTCTTCTGGGCGCGGCAGTAACGCAGTGCCGCAGCGATCAGCGTGCCGGATGAGGAGCCCAGCAGCAGTCCTTCCTTGCGCAGCACTTCGCGGGCGGTGGCAAATGCCTCGCTGTCGGGGATGGTGTAGGTATGCTGCACCACCGACAGATCGCAGATATCTGGGATGAAATCCTCGCCGATGCCTTCCACCAGCCAGGCGCCCTTCTCACCCAGTTTGCCAGTCCTGATGTAATTCGCCAGCACCGAACCTTGCGGGTCAGCCAGTACCATCTCCACCTGCGGAGCCACGCGGCGGAAATAGCGGCCGATGCCGGTGAGTGTGCCGCTGGAGCCCACCCCGACCACCACGGCGTCCACCTGATGCTGCAGCTGTTCCCATATCTCCGGGCCGGTGCTGGTCTCATGGGCCTTGACGTTGTCGGGATTGCCAAACTGGTTTATGAAGAAAGCGCCCAGTTCCTGCGCCATGCGCTTGGCCAGATCCTGGTAATACTCCGGATGGCCCTTGGCCACATCGGAGCGCGTCAACACCACCTCGGCGCCCATGGCGCGCAGGTTGAAGATCTTCTCCTGGCTCATCTTGTCGGGGATGACCAGGACCAGGCGATACCCCTTCTGCGCCGCAACCAGGGCGAGCCCGAGCCCGGTGTTACCCGCAGTGGCCTCGACGATGGTGCTGCCGGGCTTGAGGTCGCCGCGCTGCTCAGCCTCCTCGATCATAGTGCGGCCGATGCGGTCCTTGATGGAGCCGCCAGGATTCATGCACTCCAGTTTCAGGAACAGCCGGCAGGGGCCGGTATCCAGGCGCTTCACTTCCAGCATCGGCGTATGGCCAATCATATCGAGTACACTGGAAAAAACCTGCATGCAACCTCCGCGCTGGGCCCCGTGTTGACAGGGCATTATTGTACGGAAGCGCCTAAAATAAACCCAATTCCCCCGCCGGACAGGCCATGGGCGCAGCCATCATCACACTGCTGCACAGCGCTACCCGGGAACTGGCCAGCTCCAGCCCTTCGCCGCGTCTGGATGCGGAGATCCTGCTGGCCAATGTGCTGGAAATGTCGCGTACGCAGCTGCATGCACATCCACAACGGCGCCTCGAAGGCGATAAACTGCGGCACTTCGCCGCGCTGGTGGTGGCGCGGCGCAAGGGCAGGCCGGTTGCCTATCTGACCGGTGCGCGCGACTTCTGGTCCATGACCTTCAAGGTGACGGCGGCGACACTGATACCGCGTCCGGAAACCGAGCTGCTGGTGGAGGAAGCACTGCGGCGCATCCCCGCGAATGCGCACTGGTATATCGCCGACCTTGGCACCGGCAGTGGTGCGGTGGCACTGGTACTGGCAAAAGAGCGGCCAAACTGCACGCTGACTGCCACTGATATCAGTCGACGGGCCCTGGAAGTCGCCCGCGACAACGCCCGCACCATGGAACTCAAGAACGTGGAATTCCAGCTGGGCAGCTGGTTCACACCGCTGGCCGGCCGGCGCTTCGCCATGATCGTCACCAATCCGCCCTATGTGCCGGATGCTGACCCCCATCTGCAGACGGGTGACGTGCGCTTCGAGCCGCGGCAGGCGTTGAGCGGCGGGCCGGATGGTCTCGCTGCCATCCGCAGGATAATCCTGCGGGCGCCGGTACACCTCGAACCGGGTGGCTGGTTTCTGACCGAACACGGTTACGACCAGGATACACGCGTGCGTGCGCTGCTGTCGGCCGGCGGTTTCAGCGACATCCGCACCAGCCGCGATCTCGCCGGTCATGGACGCGTAACCATGGGATGCTTTGGCCGTTGATGCCGCGCGCTACAATGGCGTTCCATATCCGCGGAGCGTGTCCATGATCATCATGACCACCAGCCTGGGTGACGTCACCCTCGAATTGGACGCCGGCAAGGCGCCCATCAGCGTCGAGACTTTCCTCGCCTATGTGGACGCAGGCTTCTACGACAGCACCGTGTTCCACCGTGTCATCCCCGGCTTCATGATCCAGGGTGGTGGTTTTACCCCGGATATGCAGCAGAAGAAACCGCGCGCACCCATCCACAACGAGGCCGGCAACGGCCTGTTGAATGCGCGTTACACCATAGCCATGGCGCGCACCTCCGACATCCACAGCGCCACCAGCCAATTCTTCATCAACCTCGCCGATAATGCCTTCCTCAACCACGGCGGCCGTGATTACGGCTACGCGGTATTCGGCAGGGTGGTCAAGGGCATGGATGTGGTGGACAAGATCGCCGGCGTCAAGACCGGCAGCCGCGGCATGCACCGGGACGTGCCAGTCCAGGCTGTCACGATATTGTCCGTACAGCCCGGCTGACGGGTACTTGAAAAAGTCCTTCCTGGACTTTTTCAGCACCCTGTTGATGGCAAATAAAAAAGAGCCGGCATGACACCGGCTCTTCAGCACCTCGCACGAGTATTTCAACCAGCCGACTTGCGTTCAGCAATGGCTTCGACGGCATCGTGTATCTTGAACAGCACGATGAGGATTTCACAGTACACGCGCAGTACCAGCGGCCCGATGACGATGATTAGCAGACCCTTGAGAAAGCTCCCCGACATAAACGCCGCGACGATGATGCCGAGAATACCCAGCCAGAAAAGTACCTGGATGATGATGGGTGTAATCATCCGGCGGAACGTCAGATATTCAATCATGGCGTTATTCCCCAAGCGTTGTTTTCAGCCCCAAGCGGGCATCTTGTCAGTCTAGGGTAACGAACGCCGCTTATCCAGTGACCGGCAATCAACCGGTGAGGGCCGGGAACAGCACCCGCATCCCCGCGGCGATGAATTCGATGCCGATGGCGGCCATGATAAGGCCCATGAGACGGGTGACGATGTTGATTCCGGTGCGGCTGAGCGCCCGCGAGATGAGCGGCGCCAGCCGGAAGGCCGTCCATACGATGACGGCCACCACTGCGATGCCGATGAGCAGCACCACATAACGGCCGAACAGCGCCGGCCGGTGACCATAAAGAATAACCGTGCTGATGGCGCCGGGACCGGCGGTCAGCGGCACACCCAGCGGTACCACCGCCACCTGCTCCTTCTCCACCGTCTCCTGCGCTTCCTCCTCCGTCTGCCGCGTGGGACCCATCTTGGCCTGCAGCATCGACAGCGAGTTCAGCAGGATGAGGATGCCACCGCCCACCTGGAAGGATGCCACGCTGATGCCGAAGAAGTTCAGGATCAACTCGCCGGCCAGGAGCGCCACCCCCAGCACCACTCCCACGGTCACCGCCGCCATGAACGCGGTGCGGTTGCGCTCTCCCGCCGTCTGATTCTGGGTGAGATTGATGAAAATCGGGATGACGCCGACGGGATTGAGTATGGCGAGCAGGCCCGCGAAGAACTTGAGATATTCCGCCCACGCACTCATGGGTATCGCCGCATCCTGTCACCATGCACCTTGCCGCATCCCGGAAATCGGCGGCCGGTTCATTGTACAGGACGGATTCCCGGCGGATTTCACCCATACAGGATAAAATTCACCTGTTACTTTCCCGGCCACACCAATGCCCACGGACAACAAAGATTATCAGCTGCGTTACAGCCGCCACCTGGCGCTGGCGGATTTCGGCGCCGCAGGCCAGGACAGGCTGGTTCATTCCCGGGTGCTGATTGTGGGTCTCGGCGGATTGGGCTCGCCGGCCGCTCTGTATCTGGCCGCAGCGGGTGTCGGCACCCTGATGCTAAATGATTTTGACCGCGTGGATCTCTCCAACCTGCAGCGCCAGATTCTGCACAGCACGGCGCGGATAGGCGAGGCTAAAACCGCTTCCGCCGCCGTGGCGCTCGGCGCACTTAACCCCGGATGCACACTGCAATTGCTGGACAAGAGACTTATGGGGGCGGAGCTGGACGCGGCCGTAAGCCAGGCAGACGTGGTGCTGGATGGCAGCGACAACTTCGGCACGCGCTTCGCAGTGAACGCCGCCTGCGTCAAGACAAAAACCCCGCTCATTTCCGGCGCCGCGATCCGCTATGCAGCCCAGATGGCCGTATTCGACGCCCGTGAT
>JAGWNO010000172.1 GCA_028871235.1 Gammaproteobacteria bacterium | reverse complement strand
CGAAGCAGTGGGGTTGTGGATGATCGGCTGTGTCATCGGCTTGCAGCTGGCCTATGTCCTCTCGCCGTAACTTGCGGCGCATCTGCCGGCATTGGGCTCGATTGAACCCTGGATCGCCGTGGCTGTGGCTGGCGCCCTGGGCGTGGCTGCGCTTGCTGCCGCGCTGGTTCCGGCGCTGCGGGTGGCGCGCATCGCGCTGGCTGAAAGCCTGCAGCAATGACGCCGGTTGCCGGACCCGCCGCACCCGGCATAATGACAGCATGACCAAACCATTGATCCTGATCGCCGATGACCAAGCCGATGTGCGCCAGGCACTGTCGCTGCTGTTGCGTGATTCGGAGTACCAGGTGGCCACGGCGGCCAGTCCCGCCGAGGTGCTGAGCTCGCTCCGGCAGTCAAGGCCGGATCTGGTGCTGCTGGACCTGAATTTCCAGCGCGATACCACGTCCGGCGCCGAGGGCCTGGCGCTGCTCAAGGAAATCCGCGCCCAGGATGCCGAGCTGCCGGTGGTGATCCTCACCGGTTGGGCTACGGTGCAAGTCGCGGTACAGGCCATGCAGCTGGGCGCCCAGGATTTTCTGGAAAAGCCCTGGGAGAACGCCCGTGTGCGCTCGCTGGTGGCCAACCAGCTGACGCTGGCCAGCACACGCGCACAACTCAGGCGGCTTGCGGAAAGCCGGCACGAGCAGGGTGCGGATGATGCGCCGGTGTTCCAATCCCAGGCCATGGGCGAAGTCATGGAAATCGCGGCACGCGTGGCCGCATCCAATGCGCCTGTGCTGCTGAGCGGAGAGAGCGGCACCGGCAAGGGGCTGCTGGCGCGCTGGATCCACCAGCACTCGGCGCGCATGGACCAGGTATTTGTGAGCGTGAATCTCGGCGGACTCGCGGAAACCCTGTTTGAGAGCGAACTCTTCGGCCACGTCAAAGGTGCGTTCACCGATGCCCGCGGCGACCGCATGGGACGTTTCGAAAGCGCCAGTGGCGGCACCTTGCTGCTGGATGAAATATCCAACATTCCGACGGTGCAACAGGCGCGCCTGCTGCACGTGCTGGAAGAAGGCCGGTATGAGCGGGTTGGAGAGACGGCCTCGCGCACCATGGACGCGCGCATTCTTGCCGCCACCAATGCCGACATCCACAAACTCATCCGGGAAGGCCGATTCCGGGAAGACCTGTATTTCCGCCTGAACACGGTGGAAATCGCCCTGCCGCCGTTGCGCGCGCGGCGTGACGACATTGCCCTGCTTGCCGGCCATTACCTTTCCCGGTATGCGCGCGAACACGGGCGTAACACCATGAAATTGACCGATGCCGCGCGGCGCGCACTGGAATGCTACGACTGGCCGGGAAACGTGCGCGAACTGGCGCACGTCATGCAACGTGCCGTGCTGCTGGCCCAGGGCGAACAAATCGAAGCCGCCGACCTGCGGCTGGCGGGCAGCGACACGGCGGAACGCCTGGACAATCTCACCCTGGAACAGGCGGAACGTTACGTGATCCGGCGCGCGCTGGAAAGCTGCGGCGGCGATGTAAACGCGGCCGCGGACAAACTCGGCGTGAGCCGCAGCGCGCTGTACCGCCGTCTGGAAAAACTGCGCCAGTGAATCTCGGCGGCATCACCCGGTGGCGCGAGCTGGCCTTCACTGTGTTGGCAGCGGTGCCGCTGGTGGCGATGGCGCTGCTGCCGGTGACGAATCTGGCAATCCCGCGAATGCTGCACTGGCTGTTGCTGGTGCTGGCCGTCCTGTGGCTGCTTGCCTGGCTGGCCTACGCCATGACCCGCCGTGCCCGGCGCCTGCGCCTGCTCACCAGCCTGCTGCAAGCCCTGCGTGAAGGTGATTACAGTCTGCGGGCACATGTCCGTGGCGGGTTGTTCGGCGAGGTGTGGCGCGAATTCAATGCGCTGGCATCCAGTCTGGGCGGCGCGCAACGCCATGGCATCGAAACCAATGCCTTGCTGGCGCAACTGCTGGCGGCACTGGATTTCGCCGTGCTGGTGGTGGACCAGAACGGGCGCCTGGTGGACATGAATCCGGCCGCCGAACAACTGCTGGGCGAGGTTTCCACCAGGCTGGTGGGGCGCGGCGCTTCTGAGCTCGGCTTCTCTGATTGGCTCAAGCGCGCCTCGCCATTCATCGACCATCATGAATTTCCGGGTGGCGGCGGACCCTGGGAGGTGCGCAGCCTGACCTTCCGCCGCCAGGGCCAGCCTCACCGGCTGCTGGTGATCACGGATGTGAGCCACGCGCTGCGCGAGGAAGAACGCCATGCCTGGCGGCGGCTGATCCGCGTGCTCGGCCACGAGATCAACAATTCCCTGGGTCCGATCCAGTCATCCGCCAACCTGCTGCGCGAGCGTAGCGCGGGCCGTGACCCGGCGCTGAACGAAGGCTTGGAGCTGATCGAACGGCGCAGCCAGGCGCTGGGCACCTTCATCCGCCGTTATGCGGAGCTCGCGCGCCTGCCACCACCCAATCCGGAAAGCATCAACCTGGCGGATTTAATACAGCGCGTCGCCTCGCTGGAGACCCGCATCAATATAGATGTGGCCTGCGTTGAAGTGCTGAACACCCGCGGCGACCCCGCCCAGCTGGAACAGGCGCTGATCAATCTGGTGCGCAACGCCGTTGATGCCGCACTCGAATCCGGCGGCGGCGTGCGCATCCAGGCGCGCAAATTCCCAAACTATGTGCTCATTCACGTGGAAGACGATGGACCGGGCATCGGCCAGGCGGAAAACCTGTTCGTGCCGTTCTTCACCACCAAACCCGGCGGCAGCGGCATCGGCCTGGTGCTGGCGCGCCAGATCATCGAGGCACATGGCGGCAGCCTGAATCTTGCCAACCGTGAACCAGCACCTGGTGCCCGCGCCAGTGTGCGATTGCCGCTTCGATAAACCCAAATCAAAATGATATGGCTTAGATCTGAAATTATTTTCCGATACAGAAACCGTAACTGAGACGTAACTGGATGGTGTGGGATGATATGGGACGATTGTGGTTTCGGTCATGGGCACA
>JAGWNO010000171.1 GCA_028871235.1 Gammaproteobacteria bacterium | reverse complement strand
CTGGCCTTCCTGGCCATCACCCTGCTGCCGGTGACTCTGCGGCTGTTCAGCGAGATGACGGGTGTCACGCTCATTATCGCGGTTATCAGCATCTTCGCCGGCATGTTGCTTTCGCTGACCGCATATCGCGCCAATAAGCAGTTATTGGAGGGCTTGCGGCTGCGCTTTTCCTACGCCGGCATCGTCGAGGAGCTCACCAGCAATGTATCCGAGCGCACCCGCGTGGAGACGCAGCTGCGTCAGGGCGAGGAACGTATGCGCCGCCAGAGCCAGTCGCTGCTGGAACTGGCCCGCGAGTCCAGCATCGCAGCCGGCGACATCCGTGGCTCTCTCAAGGTGATCACTGAAAAAGCGGCCGAGGCGATGCGCTGCAAGCGCATCAGTGTATGGTTCCTGGATGATGCCGAGAGCGCCCTGCGCTGCGTGCATCTGCTGGATAACGGCAGGCACAACACCGCGCCGCAGCTGACCATCGAGCGCACCCGCTGCCCGCAATTGTTCGCAGCGCTGAAGGAAACCCGCACCTATGCTGTTACCGACTCGGAACGGGACAGCCGCGCGGGCGAACTCAAGGATACTTACCTGAAATCCAGCAAGGTCACCGCCGTGCTGGGTGCGCCTTTCCGCCAGGGCTACAAGGTGCGCGGCGTGATCTTCCATGAATATGCCGAAGGACCCCGTGAATGGACCAGGGATGAGGGCAGCTTTGCCAGTTCGCTGGCGGATTTCGTGGCACTGGCCATCACCGCCTATGACCGTCGCCAGGCGGAGGACAAGCTGCGGCAACTGGCCAACTACGATCGCCTGACAGGCTTGCCGAACCGCTCGTTATTCATGGACCGCATGGCGCAGACGCTGACCAAGGCGCATCGCACCGATCAACGTGTGGCGATGCTGTTCATCGACGTGGATCGTTTCAAGGGCATCAATGATTCGCTTGGCCATCATTCGGGCGATCTGGTGTTACGCACCATCGGCAAGCGCCTGCTCAACTGCATACGCGCTTCGGACACGGTGGCGCGACTGGGCGGCGATGAATTCACCATTATCCTGGAGGATTGCCAGAACATCGATGTGATCACCACCATCTGCGAACGCATCCTGGAGGCGGTGGTGGAGCCCATCCCGCTGGGCCAGACGGAAGCCAACCTCACCTGCAGTATCGGCATCAGCCTGTTCCCAAATGATGGCAAGGACGTGGAAGTACTGCTGCAAAACGCCGACAGCGCCATGTACAAGGCGAAAGAGCGCGGCCGCAACAACTATCAGTTCTTCACCCAGGACATGCATTCCAAGGCGATGCTGCATCTATCGCGCGAAAATGCGCTGCGCAAGGCACTGCAGCGCACTGAGCTGTTACTGCATTACCAGCCGCAGTTCGATGTGCGGCGCGGCGGCATCATAGGCGTGGAGGCGCTGGTGCGCTGGCAGGACCCGGAATGGGGCATGATCTGGCCGTCGGAGTTCATCCCGCTGGCGGAAGAGACCGGCCTGATCGTGCCGCTGGGTCAGTGGGTATTGCAGCAGGCCTGCCAGCAGGCCAAGGAATGGCATAAGGTCATGGCCGGCCGTCCTTTCCACATGGCGGTCAATCTGTCGGTGCGGCAGTTCGCCGCGGAGAACCTGCTGGATTTCGTGCGTGAGGCGTTGCGGGAATCAGGACTGCCGCCGGGAGTGCTGCAGCTGGAAATCACCGAGAGCCTGGTAATGCGCGACGTGGAAGCCAATGTGCGGTTGCTCAAGCAGCTGCGCGAGATGGGGGTGCGCGTCGGACTGGACGATTTCGGTACCGGCCATTCCTCGCTCATGTACCTGAAGCGGCTGCCGGTTGACGTGCTCAAGATCGACCGTTCCTTCGTCCAGGAGATCGATACCAGCAGTTACGATACCGCCATCGCTCATTCCATCATCGCACTGGCGGAGAGTATGAAGCTGGAGGTGATTGCCGAAGGCGTTGAGACTGTGAAACAGATGAAGCGCCTCAAGCGCGAAGGCTGCTACCACATGCAGGGGTATCTGTTCAGCGCTCCGCTGGAACGCGAGGAGTGCGACCGCCTGCTGCGCGGCATCCCGGATTTCGGGCTCTAGGCGGGTATGGGCGACTGATCACCCTGCATTTCGAAGCGCAGCGACAGGTCCACAGCGCGTACATGCTTGGTGAGCGCGCCCACCGAGATGTAGTCCACGCCGGTCTCCGCAACGGCCCGCAATTGCGCCATGTCGATGCCGCCGGAGGCCTCCAGCTTGGCGCGGCCGGCGGTCAAATGCACCGCCTCTCGCAGCCTGTGCAGATCGAAATTGTCCAGTAGCAGCATGGTGACGCCGGCGGCCAGCGCTTCGCGCAGCTCCTCGATGTTCTCCACTTCCACTTCCACCGGCACTTTCGCTGACTGCCGCTGTGCCGCCGCCAGTGCGGCGCGGATGCCGCCCGCCGCCATGATATGGTTCTCCTTGATGAGTATGCCGTCGTGGAGCCCCATGCGGTGGTTGCTGGCACCGCCGCAGCGCACTGCGTATTTTTGCGCCGTGCGCAGGCCCGGCAGGGTCTTGCGCGTGTCCAGGATCACGGCGCGTGTACCCAGGACGGCATCGGCACAGACGCGCGCCGCGGTGGCGGTGGCGGACAGTGTCTGCAGAAAATTGAGGGCGGTGCGTTCGCCGGTGAGCAAGCCTCGTGCCGCCCCCTGCAGGCGGCATAACACCTGGTCGCGATGCACGCGTTCACCATCGTGCGCCTGCCAGTGGATGCGGATGCGATCATCCAGTTGCCGGAACACCTCGTCAAACCAGGCGATGCCGCACAGCACGGCGTCCTCGCGCGAAATCACACGGCCATGCGCCTGGGTGACAGCGGGTATGAGCGCCGCCGTCAGGTCGCCGCCGCCCACATCCTCGGCGAGTGCGCGCTGTACCGTGGCGGGGATGTCCGTGGGCAGGGGGATGGGCATGCGTGCGCGTACCGTATCGGTTGAAATGCGGTGCGTATTATAAACGGACCGGCGCTCGCGCATGAAAAAAGCCCGGCCGGAGCCGGGCTTTTCACGTCACTGCGTATACCCGCCTAGAATGGCAGACCGTG
>JAGWNO010000170.1 GCA_028871235.1 Gammaproteobacteria bacterium | reverse complement strand
AATGCTCCAGCAGGTCCTTGGCCAGCACGATGCCGATCACCTGGTCACGGCTGTCGCCCACCACCGGGACGCGCGAGTGCCCCGAGTCCACCGCCACCGCCATCACGTCGCGCAACGAGGCGTCCTTCTCCAGCACCACCATCTGCGCCCGCGGGATCATGATGTCGCGGGCCTGCATGTCCGCCACCTGCAGCACCCCCTCCAGCATGGCCTGGGCGTCGGCGTCGAACAGGTTGCGGCTCTGGGCGTCGCGCAGCAGCTCCAGCAGTTCCTCGCGGTCGCGGGGTTCGGCGGCGAGCGCCTGGCGGAGACGTTCGAACCAGTTGCGCAGTCCGGGACCGCGAGTGCTGTGATTATCCGGGTTGGTCTCTGGCATGGCGGTCAGTATCCGTTCACCCCTCATCCGGAGCGATGACGGCGAGTTTGGGGAAATACGCCCGGTAGCGCGAGGCATCCCGCGTGAGCAGGCTCATCCCCGACACGGAAGCGTGCGCGCCGATGAAAAAATCCGGCAGGGGCGAAGGCCGCGTCCCGCCCAGGCGCCGATAGCGCAGAAAGCACTTGCCGGCCAGGAACGCTGCTTCCCACGGCAGCGGCTCGCGGCGCACGTGGCTCGCCGGCAGCGCCTCCTCCAGCGCCTCGATGGTGTCGAAGCCGATGGAGACTTCGGCATAGATCACCGGGTTGATGACCAGTTCCGACTGCTCCGCGCACCACGCCAGCTGCCGGGCGGACCATGCGAACCAGCGCGCGTCCTCCTGCAGTACGTCGAGCAGTACATTGCTGTCCACCAGGATGCGTTGCGCGGCGCTCATTCCGCGCGGGTGAGCGCCATGATCTCATCGGTGCTCATGCGCACGGTGGCCCGGCCGCGCATGCGCGCGATGAGTGCGTCGCCGCGGCGGGCCTTGCCCGCGGCCTTGCGCAGGTAGGCGCGGTCGCCCGAGACGCTGAACTCCACCTCGGTGTTGGGCATCAGGCCAAGCCGCCGGCGGATATCCTGCGGCACGGTTACCTGGCCCTTGGCGGTGATCTTCATGGGTAAGCCCTCACTGGAGTATTACTCTTACCGGTAAGAATATTAACTCTTCCCCCGAGCGTCAACGGTCCTGAGCGTAAGGGTCCGGGAAACCGAGTGTTCGGAGGATGGCCGTTTCCAGAGGCTCCATCACCGCGGCCTGGGCTTCGCTCTCATGGTCGTAGCCCAGCAGGTGCAGGCTGCCGTGCACCGTGAGGTGCGCCCAGTGGGCTGCGGGACTCTTGCCCTGCTCCGCCGCCTCCCGTGCCACCAGCGGTGCGCACATGACTAAGTCCCCCAGCAGCGGCAGCGGCACGCCGTCAGGCAATCCGGCGGGGAAAGACAGCACATTGGTGGGGTAATCCTGATTGCGCCAGCTGCGATTGAGGGCACGTGACTCCTCCTCGTCCACCAGCCGGATGGCCACCTCCGCCATCGCGCGCCGGCCTTCCAGGGCGGCGGCCACCCAGCGGCTGAACTGCGCGCGGCTGGGCAGCCCTTGCGCCTGTATCGCTTTCTGCAAGCTCACCCGCAGTTTACCGGTCATAATGTTTATCTTTGAAATTTATTCTTTATCGCGGCTTGTGGGAACGGTCTTCCCCGCCTGTGGGAGCGGTCGTACCGGCCGCGATTCCTGACCGGCTCACTCCTCCGGCCAGACCGTGATCCCTCAGCGTTTCGGATCCTCCGCCGGTCCGCGCTGTTCGTAAGCGGTGACGATGCGCTGCACCAGCGGATGGCGCACCACGTCGGCGGCGGTAAAGAAGGTGAAGCTCACCCCATCCATGCCCCGCAGCAGGTCCACCGCGTCGCGCAGCCCGGATTTCTGCGGCCGCGGCAGGTCCACCTGGGTGATGTCGCCGGTGACCACGGTGCGCGAGGCGAAGCCGATGCGCGTCAGGAACATCTTCATCTGGTCGATGGTGGTGTTCTGCGCCTCGTCGAGGATGATGAAGGCCTCGTTGAGCGTGCGTCCCCGCATGAAGGCCAGCGGCGCCACCTCGATGACGCCCCGCTCCAGCAGGCGGCTGACGCGCTCGAAACCGAGCATCTCGTAAAGCGCGTCGTAGATGGGGCGCAGGTACGGATCCACCTTCTGCGCCAGGTCGCCGGGCAGGAAACCGAGCCGCTCGCCCGCCTCCACCGCCGGCCGCACCAGCACCAGGCGCTGCACCTGGTCGCGGTTGAGCGCCGCCACGGCGCTGGCCACGGCCAGATAAGTCTTGCCGGTGCCCGCCGGGCCGATGCCGAAATTGAGATCGTGGCCGGCGATATTCTGCAGATAGCGCCGCTGGTTGGGCCCGCGCCCGCGGATGCGGCCCTCCTTGGTGTCGATGATGATCCGGTCCGCCGTATCGGCGTCGTCCTGCATGCCCAGCGTCGCGGCCAGGGCCGACTGCTGCACGCTCAAGTGCACGGTCTCGCGGCGGATGCGCTCGTGCTGGGTCGCCGCATACAGTTCCTTGAGGATGGCGCTGGCGGCCTGGGCGGGTGCCGCATCGCCGATGACGCGGAACTGGTTGCCGCGGTTATTGATCTCCACGCCCAGGCGCTGCTCCAGTTGCCGCAGGTGCTCGTCGAACTGGCCGCAGAGATTCGCCAGCCGCTCGTTGTCGGCCGGTTCCAGCCCAAAATCAATGGATAGTGGTTGCGGGTTCACGGGCACGAAAAACGCATCAGGATTTGCCAGTCGAGATGACTCTGTCCCGGCATACCGCAGGATTGCAGATCAAGAACTTCACTTTGTCGGCAAGCACAAGCAAATCCTTGTCACCGGTAACCAGCATGTCAGCCTTGGCGGAGAAAGCAAGATCAATGAACTTCCGATCATTCGGATCGCGGCATTGCGGCAAAGCCGGCAGTCGCACGGGCATAGCCATCAATTCGGCAAATGGAAGATAGTCGCCCAACAGTTCTTCACGGTCCGCAGCCACCAAGGTGAATTTTGGATAAGAAAGGACACGGTAGAGCTCCTGCATGGTGGCTTTGTTTACCAGCGGGATCGCTGTCCGGCGATGCCATGACTGCCGTAACCAGGCAAGACTGCCGGTTGGAAAGAGCAGCGCGGAAAC
>JAGWNO010000019.1 GCA_028871235.1 Gammaproteobacteria bacterium | reverse complement strand
CCTGGGCGCGCCGCAATGGAAAGTGGTGGTGCGGGTGGTGTACCGGGCGTCCCTGGGCGGCATGCTCACTGGCATCATGTTGGGCGTGGCGCGCATCAGCGGCGAGACCGCGCCGCTGCTGTTCACGGCGCTGAACAACCAGTTCTGGAGCACCGACATGGGCCGGCCCATGGCCAACCTGCCGGTGATGATCTTCCAGTTCGCCATGAGTCCCTATGCAAGCTGGCAGCACCTCGCCTGGGCGGCGGCGCTGCTGATCACCATCGGTATCCTGGCATTGAGCCTGCTTGCCCGCAGCATCATCCATGCCAACGCGTTCCAGAAGTGAAGCATGAACATCCCGGATATTGAATCAGGCGACAGGACCGAACGGCTCAGGGGGGGCGGAAGCAGCGTCGAGGTGCGGGACCCGAAGCTTTCCATCCGGCAGCTCAATTTCTATTACGGCCAATTTCATGCCCTGCACGACATCAGCCTGGATATCCCCGAGCGGCAGGTGACCGCCTTCATCGGACCTTCCGGCTGCGGCAAGTCCACCCTGCTGCGCAGCCTCAACCGCATCTATGAACTGTATCCCGAACAGCGCGCCAGCGGCGAGATCATCCTGGATGGCCGCGACATCCTGGACCGCGACCAGGACCTCAATCTGCTGCGCGCCAAGGTGGGCATGGTGTTCCAGAAGCCCACGCCGTTCCCCATGTCTGTGTACGAGAACATCGCCTTCGGCGTGCGTCTCTCTGAACGCATGTCGCGGGTGAAGATGGATGACCGGGTGGAATGGGCGCTGCGCAAGGCGGCGTTGTGGGACGAGGTCAAGGACAAGTTGCATCAGGGCGGCACGCGTCTGTCCGGCGGCCAGCAGCAGCGGCTGTGCATCGCCCGGGCCATCTCCGTGAAACCGGAAGTGCTGCTGCTGGACGAGCCCGCCTCGGCGCTGGATCCGATCTCCACCCTCAAGATCGAGGAATTGATCGCGGAACTGAAGGCTGACTACACCATCGTCATCGTCACCCATAACATGCAGCAGGCGGCGCGGGTCTCCGATTACGCCGCCTTCATGTACCTGGGCGACCTGATCGAATATGCCGACACCAGCACGCTGTTCACCAACCCGGTGCGCAAGCAGACGGAAGACTACATCACCGGCCGGTATGGTTGAACGCCGCTGATCCGGCTTTACTGTCAGCCATGGCAAGGCGGCGGGAACGGGGCTGGACGGACATTAAAAATCCGCGGCGCTCGCCGCAGCTCGCTCATCGATTGGTGGGCGGTGCAGGGATTGAACCTGCGACCCCTGCCGTGTGAAAGCAGTGCTCTACCGCTGAGCTAACCGCCCGCAAAGCGCGCAGATTCTACGGACCACCCCCGGCGGGGTCAAATCCGGCGACCGCGCGGGTCGCGCCCCGTACAATACGCGGGTGACTGCGCTGCCCATCGAACCGCTGCTGCCGGCAATCGCCGCGGCCCTCGCCGATGAGGGCAAGGCGGTGATCCAGGCATCCCCCGGCGCCGGCAAGACCACGCGCGTGCCGCTGGCGTTGCTGGACGCGCCCTGGCTCGGCGGCCGCAAACTCATCGTGCTGGAACCGCGCCGGCTGGCGGCACGCGCCGCCGCGCATTACATGGCCAGCCTCATGGGCGAGGCGGTGGGGGAGACGGTCGGGTATCGCATGCGCCTGGACACGCGCGTCGGAGTGCGCACCCGCATCGAGGTGGTGACCGAGGGCGTGCTGACGCGGCTGCTGCAGGCGGATGCCGCGCTCAGCGGTTACGGCCTGGTGATCTTCGATGAATTCCATGAGCGCAGTCTGCATGCGGATCTGGCGCTGGCCCTGTGCCTGGAAGCCCGGCAGGCGCTGCGCCCCGATTTGCGCCTGGCGGTCATGTCGGCGACCCTCGACGGGGCAGCGGTGGCCCGGCTGCTGGGCGGCGCAGCATTGCTGACTTCCGCCGGGCGTAGTTTCCAGGTGACCACCCATCACCGGCCGCCCGCGGCGCGCCAGCGCAGCGAGGCGCAGGTGACTGAGGTGCTGCGACAAGTGCTGGCGGAGGAGAGCGGCAGTGTGCTGGCGTTCCTGCCGGGCAGCGGCGAGATCCGCCGGGTGGCTGCGGCGCTGCAGGGGCGCATGGCGGCGGACGTGGAGCTCATGCCGCTGTACGGCGACCTTTCCCAGGCCGCCCAGGAGGCGGCCATCCTGCCGGCAGCGCCGGGCCGGCGCAAACTGGTGCTGGCCACGGCCATCGCCGAGACCAGCCTCACCATCGAGGGCGTGCGCGTGGTGGTGGACGCGGGCCTGGCGCGGGTGCCGCGCTTCGATCCGGTGAGCGGCATGACGCGGCTGGCAACGGTGCGCGTGTCGCGCGCCTCCGCGGACCAGCGCCGCGGCCGCGCCGGCCGCCTGGAAGCTGGCGCGTGTTACCGCTTGTGGAGCGCAGGCGAGCGCCTGGAAGAGTACGGCACGCCCGAGATCCTGCAAACGGATCTGGCGTCGCTGGCATTGGAGCTGGCCCAATGGGGCGTGGCGGATGCCGCGGCACTCGCCTGGCTGGATCCGCCGCCCGCGGCGGCGCTCGCCCAGGCGCAGGAGCTGCTGCGGCAGCTCAGCGCCCTGGATGAAGACGGGCGTATCACCGCCCATGGCCGGCGGCTGCTGGAGTTGCCCATGCATCCGCGCCTCGCCCATATGCTGGTGCAGGGCGCGGCGCAGGGTCATGGCGGACTTGCCGCACTCATGGCGGCGCTGTTGAGCGAACGCGACATCCTGCCTGCCGCGGAGAAGCAGGCCGATATCGGCCTGCGCCTGCGTCTCCTGTCCGCCGGCGGACGGGCCGCGGACGGCGTGGATGCGCAGCGCCTGAAACGCGTGCTGATGATGGCGCGGGATATCGCACGCCAGGCCGGCGCGGATTTCGACGTCCAGCAGATCGACACGCACGCGGCGGGACAGCTGCTGGCCCGCGCCTATCCGGATCGTGTTGCCCGGCGCCGCCCGGGTAATGCGCCCCGCTACCTGCTGAGCGGCGGACGCGGCGCGTTACTGGCGGAGGCCGATCCCCTGGGCGCGTCACCCTGGCTGGCGGTGGCGGAGCTGGATGGCAACCCGCGGGAGGCGCGCATCTATCTGGCGGCCCCGGTGACGCAGATGCAGGTGGAGGAACTGTTCGCGCACCAGATCCGCGAGCAGAGCCTGGTTTTCTGGGACGCTGCGGAGGGCGCCGTCAGCGCCACCCGTGAGCGCCGTTTCGGCGCGATCCTGCTGGACAGCAGGCCGTTGAGCGCGCCTGATCCCGAACGGGTGGCGGCGTTGCTGCTGGAGGGCATCCGCCGGCAGGGGCTCGCCTGCCTGCCCTGGACCCCGGCGGCGCGCAACTGGCAGGCGCGGGTGCTGTTGCTGCGGCGGGTGGCAGGTGCGAGCTGGCCGGCGGTGGATGACGCGACGCTGATCGCGAGCCTGGAAGGCTGGCTGGCGCCGTTTCTCGGCGGCCGTGGGCGCCTCTCTCATCTGGCCGAGGTGCCGTTGCAGCAGGCGCTCGCTGCGCTGCTGGATTACCGCCAGCAGCGGGCACTGGAGCAGCTGGCGCCCACCCATTTCACGGTACCCACGGGTTCGCGCCTGCCCATCGATTATGTCTCGGGCGACACGCCGGTGCTGGCGGTGCGTCTGCAGGAACTGTTCGGGCTGGCACAGACACCGGCTATCGTCCACGGCCAGCTGCCGCTGCTGCTGCACCTGCTGTCACCCGCCCGGCGGCCGGTGCAGGTGACCCGGGATCTGGAAGGTTTCTGGCGCAGCAGCTACCAGGATGTGAAGAAGGACATGCGCGGTCGCTATCCAAAACATTTCTGGCCGGATAACCCCCTGGAGGCTGCGCCGACCCGCCGCACCAAGCGCCGATGAGACTGCCGGCACCGCCCGGAAGACGCCGGGTGTCGAGTGCAGCTGCGGATCTCAGTCTTCCTCGTAACATTCCTTGAGGAGATGCCGCAGCCGCTTCCTGTCCAGGTGCTCTTCCACCGAACGCCAGGCCTGCGGCAGTTGCGGTTTCACGGGCTTGCGGCTGGCGCGCTTCACGCCAGCGGCCGGTTCACCCGGGTTGTCACCGTCGTAGCGGTAGTCTTCCCGGATCAGGTCGTCGATGGCAGATGCATTGGAAACGGTCATTTTTTATTCCTTAAGCCGTTACTAGCGGCGCCGCGGCGTGCTTTATATCCTTCCGGAACAGGTTTGTAAATGCTTCACGCCGTATGCTGCGTACCGCCGCCGGCCGCGGCCCCGGGCAGGGCGTCCGCATGGTGGCCCTTGGCGAAAAACATGTACATGGTGGGCACCACGAACAGCGTGAACAGGGTGCCGACGGTCATGCCGGAGGCGATGACGATGCCGATGTCGCGACGGCTTACGGCGCCGGCGCCGGAAGCCAGCAGCAGCGGCACCACCCCCAGCACCATGGCGGCGGTGGTCATGAGGATGGGCCGCAGCCGCACCGCGGCGGCATGCTCGATGGCCGCGCGCTTGGACATGCCTGCGTTGATCTGTGTCTTGTTGGCGAAGTCCACCATCAAGATGCCGTGCTTGCTGATCAGGCCGATGAGCGTCACCAGGCCCACCTGTGTGTAGATGTTGATGGAGGCCGCGCCGAGGGCGATGGGTATCAGTGCGCCGCAGATGGCCAGCGGCACACTGATTAGAATGACCAGTGGATCACGCCAGCTTTCGAACTGCGCCGCCAGCTCCAGGAAGATGATGATAATGGCGAAGAAGAAGGTGACGATGAGCGCATTGCCTTCCTGCATGTACTGCCGCGATTCGCCGGCGTAATTCACGTAGAACCCGGATGGGAACAGCGCTTTCGCCTGGGCGTTGAAGAAATCCAGGGCCTTGCCGAGCGACACGCCGAAAGCCGGCACCGCCGAGATGGTGGCCGCGTTGAGCTGCTGGAACTGGTTGAGCTGGTCAGGCTGCACGCTGCTGCTGATCGTGGCGATGGTGGACATGGGCACCATGGTGCCGTCGGCGGTGCGCACATAGTACTGCTGCAGCTGGTTGCCGCTGCGGCGGTACTGGTCCGCCACCTGCGGGATCACCTTGTAGCTGCGGCCCTGCAGGTTGAAGAAGTTGAGGTAACCGCCGCCCAGCATGGTGCTGAGGGTGTCGCCCGCGTCCTGCATGCTGATGCCGAGCTGCTGGGCCTTGTTACGGTCGATGTCGATGTTGAGCTGCGGGCTGTCGAACTTGAGGTCGCTATCGACGTAATAGAACATGCCGCTCTTGCGGGCGGCGTCCATGAGTTTCTGGGATACCGCGTAGATATTTTTATAGCCCTCCGTGGAGCTCACCACGAATTCCACCGGCGTGCCGCCCGAACCGGGCAGGGCGGGGAAGTTGATGGAGAAGGCGTTGAGCCCGGAGATGTGCGTGAGCTTTCCCTGGACTTCCTGCTGCACCTGGAACTGGCTGCGCTTGCGCTGGTCCCAGGGCTTGAGCACGATACCGCCGATGAAATTGTTCACCGAACCCAGGCCGTTGATGAGGAAGTAGGCGTCCTTCTCGGGGATGCTGTCGAATATGGCGTTCACCTGTTTGGCGTATTTCTCCATCACCGAGTGGGTCACGTCGCGCTCGCCGAAGCCGGTGACGAACACGAAACCCTGGTCCTCCAGGGGTGCAAGCTCCTTGGCGGAGATGGCGTACAGGCCGAAGCACAGCAGCAACACGACGCCGGCGACGAATGCGGTGACCGGACGCCAGTTGAGCACGTTGTGCAGAAGGTACGCGTAGCGCTTCTTCAGTGCCTCGAAGAGCTCGTTGAGACGCCTCTCCAGCTTGCCCTCGCTGGTCCTGGGTTGCAGGAACTTGGAGCACATCATGGGCGACAACGTCAGCGCAATGATGCCGGAAATGACCACGGCGCCCGCCAGGGTGAAGGCGAATTCCCGGAACAGGTTGCCGGTGAGTCCGCTCAGGAAGCCGATGGGGGCATACACGGCGGCGAGCGTCAATGTCATGGCGATCACGGGCGTGGCGATCTCGCGGGCACTGATAAGTGCCGCTTCGAAGGGGCTCTTGCCTTCCTCGATATGGCGGTGGGTGTTCTCCACCACCACGATGGCGTCGTCCACCACCAGACCGATGGCCAGCACCATGGCCAGCAAGGTCAGCAGGTTGAGCGAATAGCCCAGCAGCAGCATCAGGAAGGTGACGCCGATGAGCGACAAGGGGATGGTGATCACCGGGATGAACACCGGCCGCACCGCGCCCAGGAACAGGAAGATCACGATGATGACGATGAGCGCCGCCTCCACGATGGTCTTGATCACCTCGTAGATGGAGCTGCTGATGAACTTGGTGGCGTCATACGCGATGGTGACGTGCAGCGCCGGCGGCAGCTCGCCCTTGATCTCGCCGATGGCCGCGCGCACCAGCTTCACCGTGTCCAGCGGGTTGGCATCCGGCGTGGGCGAGATGGCCATGTACACCGCGGTGATGCCGTTGAAACTGGCGGAGGAATCGTAATCCTCGGATCCCAGCTGCACGTCCGCTACGTCCTTGATGCGCACCAGGGCGTCGCCCTGCTTGCGGATCACGATGTCGCCGAAGCCGCGGGCGTCATGCAGGTCGGTGGTGGCGGCGATGTTGATGGAGACGCTGCTGCCCTTGGTGTTGCCGGGCGCCGCCAGGAAATTGTTGGCGAGCAGCGCGTTGGATACGTCCGTGGCGGTGACGTTGAATGCCGCCATCTTTTTCGGATCCAGCCAGATGCGCATGGCGAAGGGCTGGCCGCCGAGAATCTGCGCTGAGGCCACGCCGTCCAGGGTCTGCAGCTTGGGCTGGATCACGCGCGTCAGATAATCGGTGACCTGTCCCTGGGTCATCTCCTTGGAGTAGAAACTGATGTACATGATGGCGGCGCCGCGCACATCCGAGGACTGGATGACGGGCGCCTGCGAGGCGGCGGGCAGGACGTTCTTCACCTGGTCTACCTTGGCCATGATGTCCACCAGCGCCTTGTGCGGGTCGTAGTTCAGCTTCAGGTAGATGGTGACGGTGCTGACGCTCTGCTGGCTGGAGGAGGTGATGTAATCGATGCCCTCGGCGCTGGCCACCGCCTGCTGGATGGGCGTGGTGATGAAGCCCTGCACCACGTCGGCGCTGGCGCCGGGGTAAGCGGTGATGATGCTGATCTGGCTGGTCTGGATCTTGGGATATTGCCGCAGCTCCAGGGTGTTGATGGACTTGAGGCCCAGCAGCAGGATGACCAGGCTGACGACCGTCGCCAGTACCGGGCGGCGGATGAAAAGATCAGTGAACTTCATGGGCGGCGGCTCCGGTCGTCTGATCGGGGGTGACGCTGTTGTTGATCTCTACTTCCGTACCGCTGTGCAGCTTCTGCATCCCCGAGGTGACCACCAGATCACCGGGCTTGACACCTTCGACCACCGCCACCCGCGGACCGCGCTCGGCGCCGAGCTTCACGAATACTTCGTTCGCCTTGAGCGCCGGGCCGCCCTTGTGGTCCTTGCTGTCTTTGTCCGGGGTGATCACGAAGACCGAATCCCCGTACAGGGAGTAGGTCACGGCGGCCTTGGGGATGGTCACCACCTGCAGCGGCTTGCCGGCATACACCGACACGTTGGCGAACATGCCGGCGCGCAGCAGGCGCTCGGGATTCGCGATCAGCGCCTGCACCCGCACGTTGTGGCTGGCCGGGTCGACCTTCGAATCGATGGCATTGATCTCGCCGCTGAACCTGCGGTCCGGGTAGGCGTCCACGGCCAACTCCACCGGCTGGTGCGGCGCCAGCACCGGGAGGTCCTGCTCCGGCAGCGAGAACACCACGTACATGTGATCCAGTTCCTGCAGGGTCACGATTTCGGTGCCCGCCGGCAGATACTGGCCGAGGTTGACATTGCGGATGCCGGTGCGGCCCCGGAACGGCGCACGTATGGCCATCTTGGCGATGGCGGCCTCGGTGTTCGCCACGTTGGCCCGCGCCTGCTGCAGGTTGCTGTCGGCCGTGTCCACGTCCGACTGGGAGATGAGATGCTTGCTGAATACGTCGTGGGCGCGCCGGGCATTGAGTTCGGCGAGTTTCTCCTGGGCCTGGAAACCTTCGAGCTGGGCCCGCTCGCTGCTGTCGTCGAGCTGCACCAGCAGCTGGCCCTGCTTCACTTCCTGACCGGAGTGGAAGTGGATGGCGCTCACGGTGCCGGCCAGCTGATTGCTGAGGTCCACACCCTGCACCGGTGCGAGGTTGCCGACAGAATTGAAATCGGGCTGCCAGGTCTCCTGCCTGGCGGCTTCATCGGACACGAAGGTCTGCTGCTTCATGCCGGAGAACTTCTTCATCTGGCTGTAGAACTGGAGGCCCTTGATACCGGCGATGATCAGGATCACGGCCAGCATCGCGCCGCCGGCAATAAGGAAACGCTTGAGCATTGGGATATCCTCAGTTTCTGGATGCAGTGTGGACAGGCTGGCGGCGTGCCTGGATGAGTTTTCGTGGCGCGGCGCCGCGCCCGGTGGGTGGCAGCAGGCTATGCCGGTGCGCGCGGATGTATTCGCTGGCCGCCGTCATGACCGCCTTGCCGTAGCCGCACACGAAGTGCGCGCCTGGCGAGAGCGGTTGCGCCGCGGCGCAGCAATCTTCGTATTGGCGGATATGCTTGAGATTGCCGTCGAAATTCCGCAGTTGCTGATCGACGATCGCCTGCAGCCGTGCGGGCGCCAGCAGGTGGGCGAAATACAGCAGCACCAGGAACTCGGATTTCAGCCGGTGCCGCGGGGTCGTGTCCCTGAGGGTGTCGAGGAAGGCACGCCGGCCGGCGGCCGTCAGGCGGTAGAGTTTGCGGTCGGGCTTACCGTGCTGCGCCAGGGTGCGGCAGCTCACCAGTCCTGCCGCGGTCAGACTCGCCAGCGCCGGATAGATGGAGCCGTAGCCTGCCAGGAAGAAATGGCTGAAGGTGTTCTCGAAGAACTTCTTGATGTCGTAGCCGGTGGCGTCTCCGAAGGAGAGTGCGCCCAGGCACAGGTCTTTGACATCCACCGCGGGCATCCTTGGCGGTTACGGGACAAACGGGCGTGCATCGTATATCGGTCTGATATACAGGGCAAGTGACAGCTGTCAGATGCCGGCCGCACGCGGCCTCACCGCGTATGTCAGGGGTGAGACGCGGTGGCAGATGAAAGGTTCCGGTTCAGGGCTGGGACGCCCGCCCCAAAAGACTGTGTGCCAGCCGTATATGGCGGGCCACCCGCAAGGCGGCGTGGACGGCTGCCGTGATGCGACCGTCCCTGCCGATCAGGTAACTGACACGTTTTACGCCCAGCCCCAAGGGGCCGTCGCAGCCATAGGCACGGATGACGCGTTTGTCCGGATCGGCCAACAGCGGGAAGGGCAGCCGGTGGCGCTGGCGGAAGCGCGCATGGCTGGCGCTGTCCTGGGGGCTGACACCGAGGATGGTCGCGTCCCGGTGCGCAAGCTGCGGCTGCAGATCGCGGAAGGCGCAGGCCTCGCGGGTGCAGACCGGGGTGAAATCCGCCGGATAGAAATACAGCAGCACCGGCCCGTGAGCCAGCAACGCGGACAGCCTGAGCGGATTGCCATCCTGGTCAGGCAATTCGAAATCGGGCGCGGCATCGCCGGGCATGAGCATGCGTCCTCCTTTATCCGCAGTATGCGCCGCAGTCCCGGGCAGGCTCAATCCGGGGACCGGAGGGCGGCTGTTATAATGCACAGACTTTCCCATTCGCCGGGTTCACAGCATGAAGATCAGCGTGCATGGCAGCGGTTATGTCGGTCTCGTGAGCGCGGCCTGTTTCGCCAGCATGGGTAACGAGGTGCTGTGCGTGGATGTGGACCAGGCGCGCATCGCCCGGCTCCGGCAGGGCGAGGCACCCATCGTGGAACCGGGGCTGGACCAACTGCTGACGGAAGGACTGCAGAGCGGCCGGCTCAGGTTCACCGACGTGCCGGCGGAGGGCGTGCATTTCGGCCTGCTGCAGTTCATCGCCGTGGGCACACCGCCGGATGAGGATGGTTCGGCCGATCTCAAATACGTGCTGCAGGTGGCGCACACCATCGGCGCGCACATGACTTCGGAGAAGATCGTGGTGGACAAGTCCACGGTGCCGGTAGGCACCGCTGACAAGGTGCGCGAGACCATCGCCGCGGCGCTGGGCGCACGCCATGCCACGCTGCCCTTCGACGTGGTGTCAAACCCGGAATTCCTGAAAGAGGGCAGCGCCATCGAGGACTTCGCCCACCCGGACCGCATCGTGGTGGGCGCGGCAAGCCCGCGCAGCATCGAGCTGATGCGCAGCCTGTACGCGCCGTTCACCCGCAACCACGAGCGCCTCATGGTGATGGCGGTGCGCGACGCGGAATTCACCAAGTATGCCGCCAACTCCATGCTGGCTGCGCGCATCAGCATGATGAACGAGTTCGCCAACATCGCCGAGCGCCTGGGAGTGGATATCGAGCAGGTGCGCAAGGGCATCGGCTCCGACGCGCGCATCGGCTATCCGTTCCTGTATCCGGGCGTGGGCTACGGCGGCTCCTGCTTCCCCAAGGACGTGCAGGCGCTGTTGCGCACGGCGGCCAGGAGCGGCTATGAGCCGCTGATGCTGCAGGCGGTGGAGGAGGTGAACCGCCGCCAGAAAGCCAGCCTGTTCCAGAAGATACAGACGCATTTCAAGGGCGAACTCCGCGGCCGCACCCTGGCGCTGTGGGGCCTGGCCTTCAAGCCCAACACCGACGACATGCGCGAAGCCCCGAGCCGGGTGCTGATGGAAGCCCTGTGGCAGCAGGGGGCGCGGGTGCGTGCCTATGACCCGGCGGCCATGCACGAAGCCAGGCGGCTCTACGGCGGCCAGCCGCTGCTCAGCCTGTGCCCCACGCAGATGGAGTGCCTGGACGGTGCCGATGGGCTGGCGGTGGTGACGGAGTGGAGCCAGTTCCGCAGTCCGGACCTGGAGGACATCCGGCGCCGCCTTAAACAGGCGGTGATCTTCGATGGCCGCAATGTCTACAGTCCCCAGGAGCTGCGTGCCGCCGGCTTCAGCCACTATTCCGTGGGCCGGCCGGCGGTGACCGCCTGAATCAGCGTAACCCGGCGGCCTTGCGGATGCCGAGCATGCGCGGTGTCCCGGGGATCACCTGCGCCGCCGGGCGGCCACAGCAGCGGTCAGGAGTGCGGCCAGAGCCAGCAGGCCGAAACTTCCGCCGCCGCCCTTGCTCGGCGGATTGGTTACGGTGATTACACTGCTGGTTGACCCGGAGCCGACGGTATTGCTGCAGGTCAGCGTCACCGTATAAGTGCCGGAAGTGGTGTAGGTCACATTCGGGGTCGGTGAGCTGGAATCCGGGATGGCCGCGGTGCCGAAATTCCACAGATAGGTGAAGCCGCCGGAGGCGCTGTAGCCGAGACAGCTGGCGGCGAAACTGGTCGCTTGTCCGCTGTAGATGCTCGCCCCGTTGACGGGACTGGCGATGACTGCGCCGGTGGCCGGATATTTCCCCGAACTCAGCAGGGCGGGCAGGTCGGGCAGCCCGAAACCATACACCCCATTGGGGGGCGGCTGGACGCCGAGCGGCGTGGCGCTGTTCTGGAGGAGCACATAGGGATCGTCGCCGGGATAGGCGGACAGCAGCAGCGCCATGAGTCCGGCGATGTGCGGCGCGGCCGCCGAAGTGCCGCAGAAGGGCGAACCGAAACCGCCCACGCCGGTCACGCTGACACAATCCGGCGCCACGAAATCCGGTTTCGGGCGGCTTTCCGCCGGCTGGGTGCCGGTACCGGTGCCGGGGATCCCCAGCAACACCGGCCCCTGGGAACTGTAGGTTTCTATCTGGCCGGGGTTGCCGGCGGGGACCGCGCCCACGGTGATTTCCAGGGGGCTCGCCACCGCCGATTGACCGAAGGTGCTGCCGGCGGGCGTATTCGGGCTGATCTGTATCTGATTCGATTTCTGGGATGCGAACAGTATCTTCAGATTGTTGCCCAGGTCACCGGGGTTGGGGCCCGGCGTGCCCTTCACCAGGAAGATTTCCAGATGCACGCTGGCGGTGGTGGTGCCGGTGTTCTGCCACTGGCTGCCCTGCACGGGTTGGGGTCCCGGGGTATCCAGCGGCAGCGTCGTGGTGTAGCTGCATTTCCCGTTGCTGGTGTTGATGTTCATGCCCTGGTTGCAGGCGATGGGATTGTTGCCGCTGTCGAACAGCACCACGTCATAGTCGCCGTTCGGATCGTTGGTGGTGCTGGCGTCGTTCCAGGGATCATCCCATTCCAGGATATAGGTGACGGTATCGCCGGGCTGCACCGTGAATGTCATATCCGGGTTCGCCGGTCCGGAAGCGGCGAAATTGAGCGCCGTGGTATAGGTGACGCCGTTGACCGTCACCGGCGTGCCCAAGGTCATGGCGTTCCAGCCGCCGGCCCAGAAGGCCGTGGCGTCGTTGCCGGCGGCGCTCACCAGGCGGATGTTGGGATGGTTCTGGGCGAACTGTTTCACGGCGGTGGCGAAGTTGCCGTCGGTGAACATGGCCTCGCCGGGGAAGCCCAGATCGTCCACGATCACATTGGCGTTAATGTCTTTGGCGAAGTCGTTGAGGCAGGTGAGGAAATCCAGGGTGGTCTGGGGACCGCAGAAGCCCAGTTGTTTCACCCCCGGAGCCAGGTCATAGACGATCTCCATCATGGCGGTGCCTTCCGCGCCCGAGCTCTTGAAGCTGCCGGCATTGTTCGGATCGTCCCACACGTTGGCCGGCAGATCGCCGCTGGCCTGGTCGGTGGACACGCCGCTGTCGCCGTCGGAGATCACGCCCACCACTATGCCCTGGCCGGTGTAGCCGCTGGCCCCGCGGAACTGGGCGGCGCCGAGGAGTTGGTCGCCTTGCGTATCCACCGTACCCGTGCGTGGCAGCGTCGCCGCCGGGGCGCGCTTTACGAAGGCGTAGCGCGGCACGCTGATGCGCGTCACTTCCGGCAGCGCGGCGGCGGCGGTCAGTGCGCTCGCCGGGATCCAGGCCTGCACCACGCCGAGCGCGCGGCTGCCCACCACATCGCTGGCACCCAGTGCGGCGAGTGCGGCCCCCCCGGGCGCAGTGCCGGCGCGCGCATAGTGCAGGTACACCTGCACCTGGGCGGCGGCATTCCAGCGCACCTCCGCGGGGGAATTCTGCCGGAAGATTTCCCTGCTGATGGCGGAGGCCATCAGCGGTGCGGTGCGATTGCCGGCCGCCGCCACGGCCACAGCGGCCAGCCGTGCATCCAGCTTGTTCCTGGCCGCGGCCGGCAGTGCGGCGCCGGCGGCGAGGGGCAGCATGAGCAGCAGCAGCGCTGCCGCCCGGCGCCGGGCGTCTCTATATATAGATAGGGCATTCATGACCGGGTGCTTCACCTGTGGGGCTGTGCGTAACGGGGCAGGGTGATGCGCAGCACGCCGGGCAGTGCGGCGATGCGGTCCAGATCCTGCGGACTTGCCCAGCCTTCGATCAGCTGCAGCGGCGGGCTCGCGACCGCTGCATGCAGGCCGTGGGTGGTGAGCGCCGCCAGCACCGCGGGCGACGACGGCTGCTCCACGTACACATAGACCTGGAGCCTGCCGTCGGCGTCGCTGCGGGCCGTGCCGCTGGACGGGAACCGGGTGACGCCGGCCTGCAGTTGTCGGGCGGCGGCGGCCAGCGGCGGCGCGATCTTCGCCGAGGTGGCGATGCCGGGAGCGGCATGGGCAGGCCTGGCGCTCATGCAACCGCTTGCCAACAGCATCAGGGCGGCGCTACTGAGGATGGTCAGCGGAGCGGTACGGATAGACATGGGTGGGGTGCTGCGGATGAGTGACTATGTTTCCCGGCTTCAATTGGCGAGGCATGACAGCATCCACGCCTGCCTTATCCACCGGTGAAGTTAGCCTAGCATATCCTGTATTAAGGTCCGGTCGCGGCAGGCCGCCGACATGGCATCGCCGCGGCGGCCGGCGCGCACTGCAGCAAATTGGCAGCTCCCGGGGGCGATGCTAGAATGGCGCCCGTTTTACGGGGCGGTAGCTCAGTTGGGAGAGCGTCGCGTTCGCAATGCGAAGGTCGAGGGTTCGATCCCCTTCCGCTCCACCAGTTCTGGATTAGGTTCGTCAAGCCGGGTCACCCCGGCTTTGTCGTTTGCGGTCTCGCCGGGAACGGGCGGGCCAAGGATTGCAGGACGGGTGGAGCGCAGGCACGGACAGCCACTGCGCTATCATGCGCAGGCAAATGAATTTCATTCAGCCCCGGTAGCTCAGTTGGATAGAGCATCCCCCTCCTAAGGGGAAGGTCGGCGGTTCAACTCCGCCCCGGGGCACCACTCCGGCAGGGCCACGGCGGGCGCCCACGGCCGTGACGCACCATCCGGTTTGCCTGCCCGTCCCATAATGTCGGCAGCGGGCATGGCGTGAATCTGCTGCCCGTGGTCAGCGGTGATCCTTATGAATACAACTACCCCTGTGCAGGTTCCCCGCCTCAGGCATCCGCTGGCGCTCGAAGAGTTCTATCACGACTACTACGTGCCCCGCAGGCCGGTGGTCATCACCACCGAATCGCTCGCCCAGCTCGGATGGCAGACGCATTTGTGGACGAATGAGTATCTGTCATACAAGGCGGGTGCCCAGCAGGTGCTGGTATTGCGACGCGACGATGCCAGTAACTTCGCGCCCGACAGCACCCGCTATACACCGATGCCGTTTCACCAATTCCTTGCCCAGGTGATGACGCCGAGGGAAGGCGATCGTGATATTTACCTGAACCTGCAGCATGACAATGTGATTGAACCGCCGTTATTGCAGCTGGTCGGGGACTTCAACATCCCGGTATATTTCAAGGACCTTGCCCTGCGCTGCGTCAATCTGTGGATGGGGAACAGCGGGGAATCCATCACCACGCCGCTGCACCACGATTTCAATGACAATCTTTACGTAGTCGTTGAGGGGCGCAAGCATTTCACCCTGTTCCCGCCGGAACAGGCCGTCAATCTTTATCCGCAGGGCAAGCTGCTGGAAGTCGAGCCCAATGGCTATATACGCTATGAAAACCTGGATCACAGGCCGCATATGTCGCTGCTCGACCCGGTGAATCCGGATATGGGGCGTTTCCCGTTGTATGCGACCGCCGCCGAGACTCGCCGCGAATGCTACCTGGATAAGAATGAGATGTTGTTCCTGCCCACCGGCTGGTTTCACCAGGTCACATCTATCGGACGTCACGTCGCCGTGAGTTTCTTCTCCGTGACGCCCACGACCGAGCAGCTGCAATGGCTCGAGGATGCGATCGCCAGCCGCCGGGAACGGCGCGGGACCGGGCAGGCCTGATTATGTTTTCCCGGTGATCCCGGGACCAAGGGCTTCGATTAGCGGCTTGAGCCGGTCACCGTATTTTTCCCAGCGGTTGACGGAAGTCCTGTACATGGGCTGCCGTACCTGCAGGGTGCTGGCGGTGGTGACCGAGCGCTTGACCTTGTGGAACTCCAGACAGGCTTCCTCGAATTCCAGGTTGCAGAAAGCCAGCAGCCTCCTTATCTGCTGCTCGGGTTCGGCGACCATCTCCTCGTATTGCACGTCGAGGATGAAATCCTCCGGCAGGGTCGCACGCCAATGGCGCATCATGCGCAGGTAAAGATTGTAATACTGGCCCAGCTCCTGCGTGTCATAACTGAACAGCAGGCCTTTGGTGAACAGGCGCTCGTAAATGCTCAGGCAGGTGTCGATGGGGTTCCTGCGGCAGTGAATGACGCTGGCGTTGGGGAACAGCAGGTAGATGAGGCCTATGTGCAGATAGTTCCCCGGCATCTTGTCAGTGAAGCGCTTGCCGGGGGTTTGCAATCTCTTGGTACGTTCCGTCAGCTTACTGGTTACCTGGTGCAGCGCCTCCACCAGTCCGGTCCGCTGGTCCCCGGTTTCACCGGTGACGCCCGCCCAGGTCTTGGCGAATGCGTCACCGAGTTCCGCGAGATAGATCATCTCGCCACCGGCGGTGACGCGGCTGTGGGCGGCGAGTATCTGCTCGGTGAGGGTGGTGCCGGAGCGGGGCATGCCCAGCACGAAAATCGGCGCCAGTTCCGATGCCGCCAGACCCTTGAAACGCTCGATGAACGGCTTGTTGAACAGTCCGATGATGTTCTCCACGTCCTGTTGCGTATCGGCGGTGGCGTATTTGATGGTCGAGCGCTTGAGACGGTTGGCCTTTTCCACATAGGCGAAGGAACGGTCCAGATCGTCCCGGACTTGATAGATCCGGGCCAAGGCAAAATTCCCGTCGATCCGGGAACTGAGCGGCATATCATCGCGCACACGGTGTTCCAGCATCTGCACGTAGCTGTCGATCTGGGCGGGGTCGGCTGATTTGAAGTCCCGCAGGTTTGCATACTGGTTATAACCATCCAGTGCCGGGTCCAGACGCAAGGCCTGTTCATAGGCGGTCCGCGCCTCATCCATGCGTCCCAGCATCTGCAGGCCGACCGCCCGGTTGAAATGCGCGCCGGCGGAGTGCGGATGCCGGACGAGTACATCATCAAATGCGGTAATGGCTTCCTCCTGTCGGCCGCCCTCGATGAGCAGGATGCCGATCAGCACCCCCGGGGCCGGGTCGGAGGGGTGGGCGCTCACCGCCTGCTTGAGCAGCGCAACAGCCTCATCCAGGCGGTACTGCTTCGCCAGGAAATGCGACAGGTCCATGACATAGCCGACGTTGCTTGGATCGCAGGCATACGCCTGGAAATAGGCGTGTTCCGCCTGTTCAAGTTGTTTCGCTTCCTCATGCACCTGTGCCAGGAACCACCAGAATTCACCTGAGAGCCTCTGGTCCGCGGTTTTCTGCAGGGCTTTCTCCAGCAGCGTGATCGCCAGCGGGTAGTCAGTCCGTGACTTGGCGATCAATGCCTGCATGCTGAGCACGTATTCTTCGTCGGCTCCGCTTTTGATGAATCCATCCAGCCGCCGTTCGGCGCTTTCCACGTCGCCGGCCTGGATAAACTCCTTGATCGCGGTAATGGCGGCGCTGATGGCGGACAGCGGGACAGCGCTGCGCGCAACCGGTTTGGCAGGCCGAGGTTGCTTGAGATCGTGTTGAGCCAGTGAGAAGTTCAGTTGCGCACTCTGACGCAGCTCACTGGCGACCTCCGGCGAGATCCTGAAGCCGCGGGCGGCATTGGGGTTCACCATGACGCCGGCGCCGGGCGGCACGCCCAGCAGCGCCCAGGTCATGTCAACCTCGACGATATTATGGAATGCATGCTGGAGATGTTCGATGCTGCGGATATATTCCGCGGCGTAGCCCCGGCCGGTGAATACCGCGAGCATGGCCTGCTGCTGGTTCGACCCGTCACTGACCAGCGCCAGCTGCATGCCCTTGTCGGGGGCGGCGTGCCCATCCCAGGGCCTATCCGTGATGAGCCAGACCCTGGACTGCACCAGGGTCTTGATGAAATCAATGCGGCCGCCGACGTCATCGGCCGCCGTGTGTAGCGCATCATCAAGTGGGGAATTCTTTAATTCAGCAGACATGCTCTATTAATCCTTTTATCGCCATCGTACCCGGCATCGCAAAACAAAAAAGCGCCTATGGGTTTGCCGCGGCGAGAACCTGTTTGAGCGGTTCCATATGGGCGGCGTATCTCCGCCACCGGCCTATGGATTGGGTGTAGGGGGCCTGGCGCACCTGATAGAGGCTGGCTGTTTTCACCGCGCGTTTGACTTTACTGAACTCGAGGCAGGCCGGTTCCCAGTCCAAACCGCAGAACT
>JAGWNO010000169.1 GCA_028871235.1 Gammaproteobacteria bacterium | reverse complement strand
AAAATGCGTGGGGCATTCATGAGCTTTCTCCCGCGAGATACATGAGTTCGGCTTTCACGCTGCCCAGTCCGGTTTCGATCTTGAGGCGGCGCATGTGCGCGTCCAGTTCGTCCACCTGCGTACGCACCAGCTCGAAGAAATCACCGCCGCCGTTGCGGTAGGCATCGAACCCGGCGGTTACGTCAGCGCTCGAATCCGGCAACACGGTCTGATCGTAGAGGGATTGCAGTTCCCGAAGTTGCCGCCAACGCGCCCAGTTCTCGTCCAGATCACGCTTGAGTTCACGTAATTGATTGTCCCTGGCATCGATGCTGGCACTGGCCTGGGCCCGGGCCGCGTCGACGGTCTTGTCCTGGCGCCGGCCGGTGAAAAGCGGCAGGCTCACGGACACCATGGCGGAGAACATATTGGTGAACGGCCCGGCGACATCGCCCCCCGGACGGCGGCCGTAGCTCAGATCAACGCCCCAAACGGGCTGGTAAGCCTGTTCGGCGATATCCACGTTGGTTTGGGCGGCGGCGATTTGCGCGTTGTCGGCTTCTGCAAGCGGATGACTGGGAAGCGCGTTCAGGATATCCACGTAGGAAGGCGGCGCCGGCAATACCGGCAAGGTATCCGGCAGCGGTTGGGCGGCGATTTCATCTCCGAGCCAACGCGCCAGCGCGGCACGCGCGGTCTGCGCGGCATTCTGCAAGTCCAGCTCGCGTTCCTTGAGATTCGCGAGTTCCAGCCGCGCGCGTAGCCATTCCTGCTGCGTGCCGCTGCCGTTCTCATAGTGGGCCTTGGCAATGCCGGCGAGCTGCCGGAAAGCCGCCTCGCTGGATTGCACCAGCGCGAGAGCATGCGTGGCGTAATACATTTGCAGCCAGGCTTCCCGCACCTGCCGCGCCACGTCGCGGCGGCGCTCGGCGATTTGCGCCTGCACCGCCTCGGCGAGTTGCCGGCCGCGGGTTTCCGACAGCGCCCGGGTATGACCGGCGGGGAAATCCTGAGAGACACCGATGACCTGCATGGTCATGGAATCCCGGCCCACAGCGAAACTGTTGGTGGGCAGATTGACGATGCCGGCGCTGAGCTTGGGATCCGGCAATTGGCCGGCGGCTGTCGCCTGGGCTGCAACCGATTGCTTGTCGGCAGCCAGTTGCTGCAACACGCTGTCGCGTTGCAGTGCCAGCGTGACCGCCTCCTGCATCAGCAGCGGCGCGGGCCCGGCGAACGTGCGCACCGGTGACAGCATGATTGCGGCGGTAAGCATGACGCCGCGCAAAGTTCTGCATGAAAATGACATGGAACGACTCCTCGTGCACGCATAACGCTCCTGTCGATGGACAGGAAACCGGGATGCTCAAGGAATCGCTATTTCAGGAAAACGCAGTAACGCAGATTGAGTGGACCGGAGCGCGGCGGCGAACGGCTGAAGGAAAATTCGGGAATGACCTGGGTGCGGCAGGCAGGAGCTGGGGCGGGCGAAACGCTGGCCGCAAGCGGCTGCCAGTGCGGAGAATTGGGTGGTACCGCTCTGGCATCCAGGTAGCCTGCGGCGGCCTGGACCTGCGCGCAATGCTGATTCATGCCTGACTGGCCGCCCATGGTCTGGGCGCATTGGGTGCCAGCCGGCATTGACGGCATCACCCGCATGGCGAGGCAATACGGCGTCCACAGTGACAGCCCCAGCACGGTCGCTGCCATCATCAGAGAGAGATTTCTTTTCTGTCGCCGCCGCAAAGTTGTGACTCGGTCAGAACAAGCCGATTCAGGCACGGGTAGTATAGCCCAAGACCCTGTGAACCTTGCCTTTATTACACATCCGGGAGTCAAGGCTTGCCGCCGTAGCTTGCATTCAGCAAGATACCGTCACCCGCACCGTACGCACCAGGATACCGGCCATGCCCGCCGCCGTTTACGAGACCCATCTCAGCACGCTGCCGCTTATCCATCGCGGCAAGGTGCGCGACATCTACGACGCCGGGACCGAGCACCTGCTGATCGTCACCACCGACCGGTTGTCAGCCTTCGACGTGGTGCTGCCGGATCCCATCCCTGGCAAGGGCGCAGTGCTGACCGGCATCTCGCGCTTCTGGTTTGAACGCACCGCCCACATCATATCCAACCAGCTCACGGAGCTCCGCGTCGCGGACGTGGTGAAGGATGCCGCTGAACGGGCGTTGCTCGCAGACCGCAGCATGGTCGTCAGGAAACTCCAGGCGCTGCCCATCGAGGCGGTGGCCCGCGGTTATCTGATCGGCTCCGGCTGGAAGGACTACCAGAAGACCGGCGGCGTGTGCGGCATCGCCCTGCCGCAAGGCCTGAAACTCGCCGCGCGTCTGCCGCAAGCGCTGTTCACGCCCGCCACCAAAGCTCCCAAGGGCCGCCATGACGAGAACATTGCTTTTGAGGAAAGCGTGCGGCTGCTGGGGCGGCCGCTGGCGGAGAACGTGCGTGACACCACTCTCAGGCTGTACTCCTTTGCCGCGGAACATGCCCTCAAACGCGGTATCATCATCGCCGACACCAAATTCGAATTCGGTCTCGACCAGCACGATCAACTGGTGCTCATCGATGAAGTACTGACCCCGGATTCCTCGCGCTTCTGGCCGGCGGCCACATATATGCCCGGCACCAGCCCGCCCAGCTTCGACAAGCAGTACGTGCGCGATTATCTGGAGACTCTCGACTGGAACAAGACGCCGCCGGCGCCGCACCTGCCGGCGGAGATCATCGCCAGGACCGCGGAGAAGTACCGCGAAGCCTACAGGAGGCTCACGGGTAAGGAGCCGACATGACCGTCGACAAGATCAACCTGCGGGAAAAATTCACGCACTTCAGCGATTACTGGAGTCCGAAGATCATCGGCGATATCAATGACGCCCAGGTAAAACTGGTGAAAATCAGGGGGGAGTTCACCTGGCATCATCACGACAACGAGGATGAACTGTTCCTGGTGGTCAGGGGCCGGCTGCTGATGCGGCTGCGCGACCGGAACGTGGAAGTGGATGAAGGCGAATGCATCATCATCCCCAGGGGGACGGAACACTGCCCCGCCGCCCTGAGCGAAGAGGTCCACATCCTGCTCATGGAACCCAAAACCACGCTCAACACCGGCAACGTCAGGAACGACCGTACGCTGACCACACTCGAAAGAATCTGATCGTAAGCCGCGTAACTCCGTCAGGCATGCATTCACTGGCGGCTCTTTGGGATGGACTGGAATCACGCGTGCTTAAACGCACACACATCCCGCCGGTGAATGCA
>JAGWNO010000018.1 GCA_028871235.1 Gammaproteobacteria bacterium | reverse complement strand
TGGCTTACCTTAATGTTGCGCTGGAAGACGGCGATCCGGCAGTGCTCCTCGAGGCGCTGCGCAATGTGGCAGACGCCAAAGGCGGCATGGGTGCGCTCGCGAAAGCCACGGGCATGAGCCGGGAAAGCCTCTACCGGACGCTCTCGCGCCGCGGCAATCCCAAGATCGAGACGGTGATGGGGCTGCTGAGCGCCCTTGGACTTAAACTTACGATTGCACGGCAAAAGGCAGCCTAGGTACTGACCCTCTGTTCAAGCAGCCCGCCGCACCCGCAGATCCACCCGCAAGGGAAAGCAGGGCCAGACTCGACATATCAAATCTGTGCATCAATAGTCCGGTATCGCTTCACTGGAATCTCCAGCAAACGCATCAAGAGTCAAAACCGTGACCGCAGGGCTCTGCGTTCGAGCCCACGGACTCCGCCAGCATCCGCATTAATGATCAATGGCGCGTGTGTTTTGTGTGGCGGAAGGGCGATGCCTACGATGTGGAAATTGTGGACTATCACTGAAGCTTGAAGGTCTTAGAGGCACTGATATGAACGCTAAACTGCTGCCGCCGGTACACCCCGGCGAGGTTCTTTTCAAGGAGTTTATAGAACCCTTTGGTCTGACGCCCCACGGAGTGGCGGTTGCCTTGCGCGTACCCGCTTCACGCATTAACGATATCGTGACCGGCAAGCGCGGCATTACCGGCGATACCGCCCTGCGGCTGGCGCGCTTTTTCGGGACGGACGCGGAATCCTGGCTTAACCTGCAGAAGCGGTATGAGTTGGAATGCGTGCGCCGGGAGGCGGCGGCCGAGATCGAGCGTGATGTGCACCCCTTCCAGAAAGCTGCGAACGGCTGATCAGTGACTGGATTGATCGGCAAGGCGCCATCCTGGCCCGTGTATGGCTGAATTCGCCATGAAAAAAATCAAACACGAAACCGAACTGGTCCACGCAGCCATCCTGGCCGGGGTGAAATACGCCGAGAAACGCGGCGCGGCGATCTTCGAGCCCACGGATTCCGCCAGCGAGAAGATCCTGTATATCTACCGGCTGCTGGTGCATGACAAGCTCATCCAGCCGCTGCCGGAGGACCAGGTCTCGCAGCAATCCATGCGCCACAAGCTGGCCATCTGGTATAGCAAGCAACTGCCCAAGGATCATCCGCTATTGAAATAGGCCGCCCCCAAATCCTCCCCCCGTCCTCCTTTGCAAAGGGGAAGACCAAGATCGCCGCCGGGCTGCTTGGAAATCGTGGCCGGACTGCTCCCGGCGTCCCTGCCAAAGACCTGGGAATCGCGGCGGGGACTGCCGCTCCTACAGGGGGTCGGTACATCGGACACCGCTCCCGCGTGCTCATCTCGAGGCCGGATACCCCCTGTCTCAATTAAGTAAGTTATGCTAATATTATTGGCATAAACCACTTATTTGTATCTGCGTATGGATAACCTGCGCGAACAGTTCCTGGAGCGGCTGATTCGTGCGCTGTTCCAGAAGAAGGGCGAGGGCTTTGTGCTCAAGGGCGGTGGCGCCATGCGCGCGCTGTTCGGTTCCGGACGGCTCACCAGGGATGTTGATCTGGATTTCACCAATCCCAAGCGCAGCGCGGATTCGCTCCACCACAGCCTGCGCCGCGCCATCGACAGCGCCGCGCGCGGCCTGGCGCTGCATGATCTGGCGATCTCGGAACCGGGCAAGACCGAAGCCAGCCCCAAATGGAAGATCAACTTCCTGGATGCGGCCGGACAGCGATGCCACCTGGAGGTGGAGGTCTCGCGGGATCCGCGGCGCGCCCCGCCGGGCGCCATCGTGCAGAAACCTTTCGTGCCGCGCGCGGCGGCGGGCATCGCGCGTTTCTGGGTGGACATCTACGATGAGCCGACCTTGATCGCCACCAAGGTGGCGGCGCTCCTCGGGCGCGCAGCGGCGCGGGATGTGTACGATCTCGACCTGCTGATGGGCGCATCCGCGGCGCCGTCACCGAAGCTGGTGAAGTGGGCCGTGCAACGCGCACACCTGGAAGGAGAGGATCCCGTCGCGCCCCTGCATGCGCATCTCGATGCATTGACCTGGGGGCGTTACCTGACGGAACTCCGCGATGCCCTGCCGGAAGAGAGCGCCGCGCGCATTGACGAGCGTGAGTGGCACGCCATGAAAAAGCGTGTGGGCGACTACGTGGCCGGCCTGCTGCAGCCGCCATGAAACCCTGGCAGATAAAATTCGAAACGCGCCTGGCGCAAGCCGCTGCGCCGGCAGTGTTGAGCCGCGACTTGCTGGCGCGCATGGCGCGCAGCGCGCGCGCTGATCTGCCGGTGGCCGGCAGCAGTCTCAGCCATTGGCTGAAATCGGCGGAAGCGCGCGGCAGATTGCAGCGCGTGCAGCGGGGTCTTTATCTCAACGGCTTCCGCTCTCCGCCGGGACGGCTGGCGGACGCCACCGACTGGCTGCGCAGGGACGCCGTGGTGTCGCTCAACACGGTGCTCGGGGAGGCGGGCGTATTGAACAATCCTGTCCGCGTGGTCACCGCCGTGGTGCCGGTCGACGCGGGCGCACCGCCGCCGCAGCTGGGGCGCAAGCATACCGCCGCCGGAACTTTCCATTTCTTCGGACTGCCGCGCCGCATCCTGGAAGCAGGTGCATCGCATGATCGCCTGCAGGCGAATGATGGCGCCGAGCATATGCGCGCAACGCCGGAAAAGGCGTTAGTGGACTGGCTGTATCTGGCTGCCAGTCCCCGCAGTCACCGCACCTGGCCGGCGCGCGGCGACCTGGACGTGGATCTGCTCGACAGTGCGCGGCTGCGGAAGCTGGCACGGGCGGCCCGGCTAAGCGCAATTCTTGACGCTTGGCTGGCGGGATAAACGGGGTCACACGAAACCGGACCGGTCCATGCAGCAACCGCCGCGAGCGGCGGCTTGCCTGGCGATTGTTGAATCGCGGCGGGGACCGCCGCTCCTACAGGGGTCGGTACATCGGACACCGACCCTGCAAAATATCTAAATGCGCGCGCGGCGTGCCCGCCTGCCGGACGGTTTTCGAGGGGCGGATCCGGCCTTGTAAGCGGCGCGCGGTTCATGCAGCTTGTTCGGCTTGTCGGTCCGCAGGTGCGCACCCAGCCAGGCGGCGAAGTCTTTCTCAGCGAGTTTACCCTCGGCCAGCGCAAGATAGACCGGGAACAGTTCGAGGTCGTCAGCCTCGAGCGTAGCGTGGTTGAGTTCGAGGAAGGTTTCACAGGCGGCAGCCGCCGTGCGCTTGTTGCCGTCCACGAAAGGGTGGTTGCGGGCGAGGCCGAAGGCCCGGCTCGCAGCCAGATCGGCGAGGCCGGGCGCGGGGTCGCCATCGGCTTGCAGCTGCTGCGGCCGGGCGAGGGCGGATTCCAGCAGGGTCTGGTCGCGCACGCCGGCGCTGCCGCCGTGCTCGGCGAGCTGGCGGTCGTGGATGGCGAGCACCAGCGCCCGGTGTCATGCTCAAGCGCGTTGCCGACAAGACGCCGCGATCCGGTGCAACGGTCGACGGGTCAAGCGCCCCCGAATATCTGCGTGCCGGACTTGATATTATTTGCCGCCGCAATCCCTGGGAACGCTGACAGGAGAACGCCATGCAACGCCTGAGTGTGTACATCCTCTTCATGCTGCTGTCGTGGAGCGCCGCCGTGCCGGCGCAGCCGGCAGCGGTGCCGGGACCAAGACTCGTTTATCCGTCCGCCGCCCGCGATGCCGTGGTGAACGACTATTTCGGCACCAGGGTGCCAGCGCCCTACCAGTGGATGGAGGACCTGAACAGTCCGGTGGTGGCCCGGTGGGTGGCGGCGGAGAACGCGCTCACCTTCTCTTATCTGGACCGGAACCCGGACCGCGGCTGGGTGCAGCGGCGCCTCACGCAGTTGTGGAATTACGAGAAAGTGAGTGTGCCGCAGCTGGAGGCGGGCAAGTTGTTCTTCGACAAGAACAGCGGGCTGCAGAACCAGGCGCTGGTGTACGAGCAGGACGCATCCGGCGCCGCGCCGCGCCTGTTGATCGATCCCAACGCGCTGTCGCCGGACGGCTCGGTGGCGCTGCTGGACTACGTCCCGTCCCATGACGGCCGCTATCTCGCCTACGCGCTCTCCCGGGGCGGCTCCGACTGGGAGACGCTGCACGTGCGGGATCTCGCGGACGGCAAGGACCTGGCCGATGAAGTGCGTTACGTGAAATTCTCCGGCATCTCCTGGACCGGCGACAACCGCGGTTTCTTCTATTCACGCTATCCGGCGCCGCCCGTGGGCCAGGCCATCAGCGAACAGGTGAAGGACCAGGCGGTGTATTACCACCGGCTGGGCACGCCGCAGAGCGCCGACCGGCTCATCTATACCCGGCCCGATCTGCCCGAGTGGATCCTGGAAGCCAGCGTCTCCGAGGACGGCCGCTATCTGTTCATCGTGCTGGTGAACGGCACCTCCGCCAACAACGAGCTGTATTACGTTGATCTGGGCGCTTCCGCCCACCCGGATATCGGCGCGGCGGTGCAGCCGCTGTTCACCGGCAACGATGCGGCCTATGTGCCCATCGGCAACCTGGGGGACACGCTGTACCTGCAGACCACCCTGCATGCGCCCAAGGGCAAGATCGTCGCGTTCAAGCTTTCTGATGCTGCACCGGCCCACTGGCGCACGCTGGTGCCCCAGGGCCGCAACGTCATCCAGACTGCGCTCATGGCGCACCACCAAGTGGTGGTCAAGTATCTGGTGGACGTGAAGAGCGAGGTGCGTCTCTACGCCAGCGACGGCAAACCGCAAGGCGTGCTGCCGCTGCCGGGCATCGGCTCGGTGGTGAGCCTGAGCGGCCGCAATGACTCGCCGGAGCTGTACTACGGTTTCACCTCCTATCTGTATCCGTTGCGCGTGTACCGCTACGATCTGGCCACCCGCAGGAATGCGGTGTTCTTCACGCCCAAGCTGACCTTCGATCCCGCGCGCTATGAGACGCGCCAGGTGTTCTACCGTTCCAAGGACGGCACCCGCATCCCCATGCTCATCACCGCCCGCAAGGGACTGAAGCTCGATGGCGCGAACCCGACGCTGCTGTATGCCTACGGCGGCTTCGACATCAGCATCACGCCCAACTTCTCACCCCGGGTGCCGGTGTGGCTGGAGATGGGCGGCGTGTACGCGGTCGCCAACCTGCGGGGCGGCGGCGAATACGGCGAGGCCTGGCACCAGGCCGGCATGCTGGGCAGGAAGCAGAACGTGTTCGACGATTTCATCGGCGCTGCCCGCTACCTGATCCGCGAGCATTACACCTCGCCCAGGAAGCTCGCCATCTGGGGCTATTCCAACGGCGGCCTGCTGGTGGGTGCCACCATCACCCAGCATCCGGAACTCTTCGGTGCGGCCTACGCCGGCGCCGGCGTGATGGACATGCTGCGCTACCAGAAATTCTCCGGCGGCGCGCTGTGGGCGCCGGAATACGGCAGCTCCGACGACCCCAAGGCCTTCAAGTGGCTGATCAAGTACTCGCCGCTGCAGAACCTGAAGCCCGGGGTGTGCTATCCGCCCACCATCATCACCACCGCCGATCATGACGACCGCGTGGTGCCGAGTCATTCCTACAAGTTCGCCGCCAGCCTGCAGCATGACCAGGGCTGCGCCAACCCGGTGCTGATCCGCGTGGCCACCAAGACCAGCCACAATTACATGCCCACCGACAAGCAGATCGCCCAGTGGTCGGATGTGTGGGCGTTCCTGGCCCATAACCTCGGCATGCAGCCGCCGGCGGCGACCGCAAAGTAGCGGGGGCTGTTGTTCTCAGATCATCAAAAATATGGTTATATTTATTATATGTCGCGGCCCGGGACAGTTGATTCCGGTTGGTCCATAATCGCCGCTGTTTTCGCCAAGTCCTGACACTTATCCAGCAGGAGGTCGAGTCATGCACTTCCGTGCCCGTCCATTGAATTTTCGTCTGTTCCGCCTCGGCGTGGCCGCGGCCGCATTCACGCTCGCCGCCGCGGTATCGGCCGCAAGCGTGCCCAGCGCCACGCTCATGAGCAAACTGCAGTGGCGCAGCGTCGGGCCGTATATCGGCGGGCGCGTGGTGGCGGTGGCCGGCGTGCCGGGCGAGCGCAACCTGTTCTACATGGGCGGCGTGGACGGCGGCGTGTGGAAGAGCACCGACTACGGCATCAAGTGGACCAACATCACCGACGGCACGCTGCCGGGTCCCAGCGACAGCATCGGCGCCATCGCGGTGGCGCCGTCCGATCCCAAGATCATCTACGCGGGCACCGGCGAAAGCGACATCCGCGGTGACGTGATCACCGGCGACGGCGTGTTTCGTTCCGACGACGCCGGCAAGACCTGGCAGGCGGCGGGTCTCGCCGCCACCCACACCATCAGCGGCCTGGTGGTGGATCCAAAAAATCCCGACATCGTCTATGCTTCATCCATGGGCCACGTGTTCAAGCCCAACGCCGAGCGCGGCGTGTTCAAGTCGCTGGACGGCGGCAAGACCTGGAAGAAAATCCTCTACGTCGACGCCAACACCGGCGCCATCAACCTGGTGATGGACCCGAAGAATCCCCTGGTGCTGTATGCGGCCCTATGGCAGGCCTACCGCACGCCCTGGAAACTCGACGACGGCGGTCCCGGCAGCGGCCTGTACAAGAGCAGCGACGGCGGCGCGCACTGGACCGAGATCTCGCGCAACCGCGGTTTCCCCCAGGGCGTGCTGGGGCGCATCGGCGTGAGCGTGGCTGCCAGCAACCCGCAAGTGGTGTACAGCATCGTGCAGTCCAAGGGCGGCGGCGTATTCAAGTCGGCGGACGGCGGCGCCAGCTGGACGCGCGTCAATGCCAACTGGAGCCTGCGGCAGCGCGCCTTCTACTACATGAGCATCTATGCTGACCCGACCGATGCGGACGTGGTGTACGTGCCGGAAGTGGACGCGCTGTGGGTGTCCCGCGACGGTGGCAAGAGCTTCGCCAAGCTGCGCACGCCGCACGGCGACAACCACATCATCTGGATCAACCCGGATGATGCGAAACTGCTGCTGGAAGGCAACGACGGCGGCGCCACGGTCTCCACCGACGGCGGCAAGACCTGGAGCAGCGAGCACAACCAGCCCACCGGCCAGTATTACCACGTGGCCCTGGACGGCCAGTTTCCGTTCCACCTCTACGGCGCGCAGCAGGACGAGGGTTCGTTCGAGGGGCCGAGCGCCGCGCCCGACGGCTTGATCCCGCCCGGCGCCTGGCATCGCGTGGCCTACGGCGAAAGCACGTTCGTGGCGCCGCAGCCCGGTGATCCGAACGTCACTTTCGGCAGCGGCTACTACAGCATCCTGCTGCGCTATGACATGGCCACCGGCCAGTACCGCGGCGTCAGCCCCTGGCCCGACTATCAGGAAGGCGCCTCCTCGGGCGAGTTGAAATACCGCTTCGGCTGGACCCATCCCATCCTGTTCTCGCCGGCTGATCCGCAGCAGTTGCTGATCGCCTCGCAGTACGTGCTGAAGAGCGGCGACGGCGGCGAGACCTGGACGCGCATCAGCCCCGACCTGACGCGCAACGACCCGGCCACCGAGATGCCCAGCGGCGGTCCGGTGGATCTGGATCAATCGGGTGCGGAGATCTTCCCCGACATCTCGGCGCTGGCGGTGTCGCCGCTGGACGGCCGGATCATCTGGGCGGGCTCCGCCGACGGCCTGGTGCACGTCACCACCGATGGCGGCGGGCACTGGCCGGCGATCACGCCCAAGGGGCTGCCGCAGTGGGCGCAGATCAGTTCCATCGAGGCCTCGCATTTCGCCAAGGGCACGGCTTGGCTCACGGCCTCGCGCTACATGTGGGATGACTTCCATCCTTATGTATTCGAGACCACCGACTACGGCCGGCACTGGAGCGCGCTGACCAGCGGCCTGCCCGATGACCAGTACGTGTTCGTGGTGCGGCAGGATCCGTCCGACGCCCAGCTGCTGTTCCTCGGCACCCGGAGCACGGTGTACACCAGCTTTGACGGCGGCGCGCACTGGCAGCCGCTGTCCCTCAAGCTGCCGCCGGTACAGGTGCGTGATCTCGCCATCAACACCCGTCAGGGCGACATCGCCATCGCCACCCACGGCCGCGCGTTCTGGGTGCTGGACGACCTGGCCCTGCTCGAGCAGCTGACCCGGCTGCCGGCACCCGGCGCGGATACCGCGCAGGTTTACGCGCCCCAGGGCGCCTGGCTCAGCCACGCCTACGGCGCCAGCGAGGACGCCAAGTTCGTGCCCGACGTCGGCACCAATCCGCCCTTCGGCGCCACCGTGTTCTTCCACATCCCCGCGGGTTACGACGGCAAGACGCCGGTGAGTCTGGCGTTCGTGGATGCCAGGGGACAGGTGGTGCGCCGTTTTGCGCTGCACCTGAAAACCAAAATGCCCAAGCTGCCCGCCAAAGTGCGCGACAACCTGACGCCCACGCAGGAAAAGCAGGCGGCCGAGGAGAAACTGACGGCCATCACACCGGGCATGAACCGCTTCCAGTGGAACCTGCGCTATCCGGATGCCACCGAGGTGCGGGGTTTCCAGCCGCCCATCGCGGCCGGCGGCCTGACCGACGAGGTTGAAGGTCCGGTGGTGGTACCGGGCACCTATAGCGTGGTGCTCGACTACGGCGGGCAGATATCTAAACAGGCTTTCGACGTGGCCCTCGACCCGCGGTTGCATGCGGCGCCCGATGCGCTGGCCGCACGCCTGGCGCTGGAACTCAAGATCCACGAGGCGCTGGATCAGCTCGACAAGACCATCAATCAGGCCATGGAGGTGCGCGACAAACTCGAGACGGCGATGGCCAAGCACAGCGTGAGCGGTGCGCAGGCAGGCAAAGCCGTCGAACAGCTGGATGCGGCCATTGACAGCCTGGTGCAGCTGCAAATCCAGTCAAGCGAAGGCAGCCTGCTGCACGAGACCAGGCTCCGCAGTCATCTCGCCTACCTGGCGGCGGATATCGGCCTCGCTTACACCCAGCCGACGCCGGCGCAGCAGGCGGTGTTCGAACATCTGGAGGCGCAGGCCAGGGCCGGCGAGCAGATGCTGCGGGCCGCCATCGCCGACGGCAACACAGCGCTCTGAATCCGGCGCAGCACAGGTTGGAGCTGACCGGGAGACGGCGAGCGCAGTGAAAACGGCAGCGCGGTGTGTGAACACACCGCGCTGTTTTTTCAGGCAGGCAGCGTGCCGGCGGCTGCGTGCGGATGCAGCCCGAGGAAATCCGCGAGGCGGGGTAGCGGCATGCGTTCTCGCAGCACCCGGCGCTTGTCCGCGGCCGATAAGTGTCTGAGGCGGTGCTCGATCTGCATGGCCAATGATCTGTCACCGGCCTCCACGGCATAAGCCAGCTCGAGGCGGCGCCGGGTTCGCGTGTACTTCGCGGCGCGCGCGCCGCCGCGCAGATGTTCGCGATAGCGACGCCGTACGTCGGTGGTGACGCCGACATACAGGTACGCGCCGTCACACTCCAGTACGTACACGAACCAGCTGGACACGGGTGTCGGCGGCACCGGCGCAGCGGCCGTCAGGCGCCGCCCCCGCGAGAAGATTTCCGCCGGAGGAATGCGGGGTCGCAGCTGGATGCTATCACCCCGCTGTCGCGGGGCTCGGGTCACGGGCTCAGAAACCCCGGGACTCTCTCTTGGCGCGTTTCTCGGCGCGCTTTTCCTTGATGGTCTTGGCGGGTTTCTTCCTGGTTTCTTTCTTTCTGTCCATGCCTTTGCTCATGTGTTTCACTCCCATGGTCGAGGTTGACGGGTTACTGGATGCGCTCAGCCGGCTGCTCTGGTTCGCTCAGGCATACTTTGTATTAAGTATAGGCAATGCGCGTATCCCTTCCAAGGGCGGCTGAAAGCAGCTCTTGCATCGCGGCTTGGTGCCGAAGCATTGGGAATGCATGGCCCGCCATCAAGTGCATTTTGACCGGCGGATGGCCCGGATCTGCTGGCGCAGCGACCCGCTGACGCAACATGAACTGGGCGTTAAATATAGTTCACCAACGGTCGCCGTCCTGACTGCGGAGTAGAGTCGATCCTGTCATCACAGAGTAGATTCGATCTCAAGGCAGGTGCTTTATGGACAGGATGCAGACAAAAACCTTGCGTGGAATACGTTTGCTGGCAGTGTTGCTGTTTCTGGGATTGGCCGGTTGTGCCGTTGCGCCGAGCCACTCTGACATGTACCGACCCGAGCCGCGGGCGTTTTACGGATACGGCTGGAATGACGGTTACTCGCCCTGGAACTATGGATGGGCGCCGGGAGCCTACGGTGCAGACGGCTTATATCTCGGCTATCTCGGCGGCGATGAGGACAACATGGACGGCGGAGGTAACGAAGACGGCGGGGATAACGGCGATGGCGGAAGACGCTAGCCGCGCCGCTCTGAGCCCGGCGCTTGCCTGTACCCGTCCCGGGCTGGATCGTTGCCCATGCAATAGCGCAATGCAGTACATCCCGGCGCGCGGCGTCACCGGGGATGCGCTTGATAGCCGGGGAAGCCCATTCACGTGACTACCGGCTGGCTACGACATTATCTGGGATACGCACGGCCAGCCCGGGACGCGCAACAGGCGCGGGAAATTACGGGGTGCTAGTTTTTGACTTGCTGCCAGGCCATTTCGGCTGGGGGCGGCAGCTTGTCCATGTGCTGCAGAAACAGGGCTAAGGTCCAGATCTGCTGGTCGCTGAGCGTATCCTTCCACGCAGGCATGGCTGTCCAGCGGATGCCATGCTTGATCTTCCAGAACGAGTAGCCCGGCGGATCGTCCTCGACGCCGGCGGTCGCAAGTTGCGGCGGCGCCGGATATTCTCCTTTGGCAACGGGCGATGCCGAAGCATCCCCCTGCGCGGTACCGTGGCAGACCGCGCAATGTTCCGAATACAGATGCACACCATCGATGAGATTCTGATCGGTCAACGGAACCGGATCCGGGCCCTGCGGTGCCTCGCGGCGCAACGTTGCATCCAGCGAGGTGCCGGCCGCCCATCTTTCCAGGCGGCCGGGTTTGGCATCGGCGTTGGCCGGAATTAGGCCGAATCGCAGCGTGACGTATCCGGCCGCGACGGCGACGACGATTGTCACGATGATGCCCAGGAGAAAGCCTTTGAACATTTCCACATCCGCGTGCGCAAAGGTCAGTGAATTGTACCACCGGGCAGCAAGCCGGACAGCGAGGGTTCGGACGTGAGCGCCTGCCTGCTGGAGGCGGGCGCGCGCTTTTACGGCCGGCCCGGCGGTTATTGCTGTTTGTATAAAAATAGTCTACATCCGTAGCCTGAATGAAAACAAAGTGACCCACCGGCTCCGGTATCCTGGTTTTCTGCGCCTGCCGCCGGCAGCTGCTGGCCCTGTTGCTGCTCCACCCTAAGGTGGCTATGCGAAGATCGTCCGGATCTGATTGGTAGGAAGTCATGGATACTTTCGACTGTGTGATAGTGGGCGGCGGTTCCGCGGGCTGCGTGCTGGCGGCACGGCTCACGCAGGATCCGGCGGTGAGCGTATGTCTGCTGGAGGCAGGTGGTGAGGGGCGCGGCGCCCTGGTGCGGGTGCCGCTCGGCATCGTGGTGACCGTGCCAACGCAGCTCATCAACTGGGGATTCCGCAGCGTGCCGCAGCCCGGACTCGATGGCCGCCGCTGTTACCAGCCGCGCGGGCGCGCGCTCGGCGGGTCCAGCGCAATCAACGCCATGATCTACACCCGCGGCCATGCAGCCGACTACGATGCCTGGGCGGCGGCCGGCAATCCCGGCTGGTCCTATGCCGAAGTGCTGCCGTATTTCCGGCGCGCGGAGAACAACGCACGTCTGCATGACGAATACCACGGCGCGGATGGGCCGCTGCCGGTAAGCGATTCGCGTACCGGCAATCCCATGCAGCAGGTGTTTCTCGCGGCATCGCGGCAGGCCGGGTTCCGGCTCACGGAGGATTTCAACGGCGTGGATCAGGAAGGCGTGGGCGTCTATCAGGTGACGCAGCAGCAAGGCGAGCGCTGGAGCGCGGCGCGGGCCTACCTGCACCCGCACCTTTTCCGCCCCAATCTGCGGGTGCTGACCGGGGCGCGGACCCGGCGGATACTGTTTACGGGCAAACGCGCCACCGGGGTGGAATACTCCCGCAGCGGCCGGGTTGAGACGGTCACGGCGCGGACCGAAGTGATCCTGAGTGCCGGCACTTTCCAGTCACCGCAACTGCTGATGCTCTCGGGAATCGGCGATGCCGATGAACTCAGGCGTCACGGCATCAGTGTGGTGCAGCATCTGGCGGGTGTCGGCCAGAACCTGCAGGATCATCTGGATTACACCTTGATCCATCGGGCGAAAAGCCTCGATCTTCTGGGGGCATCGCCGCGGGGCCTGCTGCGGTTTGTGCGCGAGTTCGGCCGCTACCGCAGGCAGCGTAATGGCATGCTCACCAGCAACGTGGCTGAGGCGGGCGGATTCCTCAAGACCGATCCGGGCCTGTCCGTGCCCGACGTGCAACTGCACTTCTGCGTGGCCGTCGTGCACAACCATGGCCGCACCCTGCAGCATCTGTGGCACGGCTATTCGCTGCATGTGTGCGCACTGCGTCCCGGGAGCCGCGGGCAGGTGTCGCTCGCGAGCGCGAGACCCGAGGCCGCGCCGCGGATTGATCCCGCCTATCTCAGCGATACGCACGATATCGAGGTCATGGTGCGCGGCTTCAGGCTCGCGCGCCGTATCCTGGAGGCGCCGGCGTTCGCGCCGTACCATACCAGAGAGCTGTTCAGCGCCGGCGTCGAGAGCGACCAACAAATCCGGGCGCTGATCCGCGCCCGTGCGGAAACCATCTATCACCCCGTCGGGACCTGCCGCATGGGCAGCGATGATGGCGCGGTGGTGGATGCGGCGTTGCGGGTAAGGGGCGTGGAGGGTTTGCGGGTGGTGGACGCCTCGGTGATGCCGACACTCATCGGCGGCAACACCCACGCACCCACCATCATGATCGCCGAGAAAGCTGCCGATCTCATCCACCGTCAACCCAGCGCAGGGTAATTGTCCATGAAGACCCTCGGCCTCATCGGTGGCATGAGTTGGGAATCCACCGCCCATTACTACGCCCGCATCAACCAGCTCGTCGCCGGGCGCCTGGGCGGTCTGCATTCCGCGCGGCTGCTGCTCTACAGCGTCGAATTTGATGAGCTGCAAAAGATGCAGCACGCCGACGACTGGGCCGGGGCGGCGCGCCTGCTGGTGGACGCGGCGCAACGGCTGGAGCGCGCCGGCGCCGACGGTCTGGTGATCTGTGCCAACAGCATGCACATCGTTGCGCCGCAGCTTGAGCAGGCGGTGCGCCTGCCGCTCATCCACATCGTCGACGTGACCGCGCAGGCGGTGAAACAGCAAGGCATCCGCACGCTGGCCCTGCTCGGCACGCGCTTCACCATGGAGAAGGCCTTCTACCGGCAGCGCCTGGAGCAGCGGCACGGGCTGCGCGTGCTGGTGCCGGAGGAAGCGGAACGGATCGCGCTGCACCGCAGCATCTTCGCGGAGTTGTGCCGGGGCGAGGTGCGGCCGGCTTCGCGGCAGGCGTTCTTTGCGGTGATCGCCCGGCTCGCGGCGGCGGGCGCCGAAGGCGCCATCCTCGGCTGCACCGAGTTCACCCTGTTCGGCGCTGACCGCGGGGCGCGTATCCCGCTGTTCGATACCACTGAGATCCACGCGCGCGCGGCGGTGGAGTGGGCGTTGGCCGCCGGCGATTAGCGCCCGGCGGTTATCCGCGCCGCGTCGCGTGGATCAGCGCGGCGGGGCGGGAGCGTCGGGCGGCGGCGCAGCCGGCACCGTCTGCCAGCCCGCGGCGCAGCTTTGCACATAGGGGTAATAGGTGCGGGACGCGGGACAGTAATACCAGTATGCCGGAGCCGGCACGGGCGGCGGATTTTGCACGATCACCGTGGGCGGCACGTAGACCGGCGGGTAGGCACGCTCGGTGGCGTTGTACAGCAGCCACGCGCCGCCCACCACCCACCACCAGCCGAGGCGGCCGTCATGCCACTCGTGGGTCCAGCGGCCGCGGCGCCAGTCATCGTCGTCGGCGACGCGGTAAACGTCGTGCCCGCCGTGCTCCCAGACGTAGCCGTCATGGCTGTCCCGGTCGCCGCGCCGCTGGTCATGATCATCGGCGTAGGCGCCGGGCAGCAGCGTCGCGGCGCCCAGCAGTGCCAGCAGTATCCCGGTGGCGGTGCGTCGGTTCATGGCCTTTCTCCTGTGAATACCTGGGGCTTCAGTCAAAAAAACGTGCCACGCGGCACGCGGTGCACGCCATCGGCGCCGCTTAACAATTTGTTACATTGCTGGTATAGAGTTGCCGCATGCCCGCACGCTCCAGGAACACAAAATCCGGCGCCCGCCGAGGTCCGCGGCTGACCGTGCCCCGGGACCAGCGCGGCCTGGATACCGGCCAGATCGTACTGGCGACGGACGCGCCGGAACTTGCGCTGCTGGCGGAGCAAGTGGGCAAGAGCGGCGGGGCCGCCATCGGTGCGTACCGGGAACCCCTGTCGGGACGTCCGCTGCTGCTGGCGACGCTGCCGCTGGCGGCGGTCGCGCCCACGCCCTTCCAGCGGGATCTCTCGCCGACGCATACCCGGCGGCTCGCCCAGAAGATCGGGGAGAGCGGCGCGTTCCTGGATCCCATCATCGTGGTGCGGGGCGAGGACGGGAAACTGTGGACGCCCAACGGCCGGCACCGGCTGGCCGCCGCCAAGGTGCTGGGGCTTAGGCTCATCACTGCGCTGGTCTCGCCGGACGAGGCGCTGGCGTTCCGCATCCTGGCGCTCAACACCGAGAAGGCCCACAACCTCAAGGACCGTTCACTGGAGGTGATCCGCATGGCGCGCAACCTGGCGAAGCGCCAGCCGCGGGCGAAAGAGAGCGCCTTCAGCGCGGAGTTCGAGGCGCCGGAGTTGCTGACGCTGGGCATTCTCTATGCGCACGACAGCCGCTTCGCCGGCGGCGCCTACAGTCCGTTCCTGAAGAAGCTGGATCGTTTCACCGAGCGCACGCTCGTCGCGAGTCTCGCCCGCCGCGAGGATTACGCCGCGCGCCTGCGGCAGATCGACGCCCAGGTGAAGCGCATCGTGGCGAAATTGCAGGCGCGGGGTTTCAAGTCACCGTATCTGCGCAACTACGTGGTGGCGCGCATCAATCCGGTGCGCTGGATACGCCTCAAGAAGAGCGACACCAGGCCGCCCATGGAGATGGCCGCGGCACTCACGCGCATGGCGGCGGCCGCCAGGAATTTCAATGTGGATTCGGTGAAGCCCGGCGATCTGGCTATCGTCGCGGCGCTGTCTGCGGAATGAAGCGCGGCTGATCCGGGGATCCGCCGCAGTCACAGCAGCGCTTTTATCGTCCCCAGCAGTCCGCCGGCCAGCAGCGCCAGAGTGGCGATGAAGCCGAGGGTGAAGCCGTGGTGGCGTCTGGCCGGATGCCGCAGATAACCGTACGCATACAACCCGCGCCCCAGCACGAATACCAGCCCGAGGATGGCGGACCACAGGGGACTGAGGGTCAGGCCGAAGATCCACATGGCCGGGATCACCACGATGAGCTGCTCCAGGGTGTTCTGCTGCACGCGGAAGCAGCGTTCGAATTCCGGGTGGCCGGTGACGGCCGGCGCGGCGACCTGATAGCGGCCGCGGGCCCGGGCCACCAGCACGCCGAGCAGCAGGTATTCCGCCAGGGCCACGAGAATCACGAGATAAACCAGATGCATGCTGCGTCCTCCGGGAGAGACTGGCCGGTTCGCGGCCCGCTCACGCGGACCGTGAGGGGGCCACGGGATCAGGGCATGCGGAGTTTGCCGCCGCCGGGAAGGCCGCCCGGTATAGCGCCGCTGCTGCCGGGCAGCACGATGGAGGAGGCGGCTTCGCGACGCAGTTCCTCCAGGCGCTTCATGGTCTGTTCGATGGAGGCCTTGGCGCCGTCGCCGAATTTCTCCGCCGCTTCCCGCAGGGATTTGGCTTCGATCTCGAAGCTGACGGGCAGCGTGCCCATGGGCGTGAGTATCTGGGTCTGACCCACGTACAGCACCGGGCGGGTCTGGTCCGGCCCGCCGTCGCGCGTCACCGGCGTGAGCCGCTGGATGGTGCCGACGCTGCGGTCGGTGAAGACTTCTTCCTGGTAGAGGTGTTCCACGTCCATGCGGACGTCCAGTTCTTTTTCATTGGCCATGGCGCTGTCTCTCTCAGCAGTCTGCGGCAGGAGCGCATCGTAGCAGAGTCATGGGGGACTTTGCCCCCGTTCAGCCGGCCGTCTGCGGCATGCCCATGCGCCGCAGCCAGCGGTAATGGGAGGCCACGCCTGCACGGAACGACGGGTTGGCGGTGTAGCGCACGCCGTATTCACGGCAGGTGCTCTCCACCAGCCCGGAGATGGCGGGGTAATTGACGTGGCAGATGTGCGGGAACAGGTGGTGTTCGATCTGGAAGTTCAGACCGCCCAGTAGCCAGGCCGCCATGCGGCTGTCCCTGGCGAAATCCACGCTGGATTCCACCTGGTGGACGGCCCAGGCGTTGGCCATGCGCCCGCCGTCCGGCAGCGGGAATTCCGCCCGCTCCACGCAATGCGCCAGCTGGAACACCACGCTCAGCACCATGCCCACCACCACCGTTGCCACCACATAGAACAGCGCCACCACCCACAGCGGGTGGAACAGCAGCGGGATGCCGATTGCCAGCGCGAAGAAACCGAGTTTGCAGGCTATGAAGATGACCAGCTCCCATCCACGGGGGCGCGGAAACGGGTTTTCACCCATGCGCCCGCTGACCAGATCGCGGAAGTCATCGTAGAAATGCCACTTGATGGTCATGACGCCGTACAGCGGCCACAGGTACCAGTGCTGCCAGCGGTGGAACACGCGCCGTCTGCTGCTCGGATCCAGCCGGCCGAAGATGCCGAGGTCTATGTCGGTATCGTGGCCGGTGATGTTGACGTACATGTGATGGAATACCACGTGCTTCCAGCGCCACACATAGGAACTGCCGCCCACGAGATCCAGCGTCATGGCCATGAGCTTGTTGACCCAGGCATGGTCCGAATAGGCCTTGTGGGAACCGTCATGCTCGATATTGAAGCCGACCAGCGCCGCGGCCAGGCCGAGCAGGATCGCCAGCGGCACGGCCTGCCACCAGCTGGTGGCGATGAATACCAGGGATATATATAAGGTGGCGAAGCCGCCGAGGATGATGGCGGTCTTCAGGTACATCTGCGGGCAATCACGCTGGCGCCGGCCGCTGCTGCGGAAAAACTCATCGACGCGCCGCCGCAGCTCCTGATGGAACGCGTTGTCGCCGCTGAATTGAAGTTTCCTGCCGGGTTCCGGCAGGTCGACAGGCTGGGCCGCGGAACACTCCGGGATCGCTTGCTTGTCCGGCATCATCACACCTTGACTCGTTATACACATGACCAGCCTAGCAGATGCGCGGGGCGAATATCCTGTCAGCCGCATTTAATTCGGCGTGGCGGGAAAGTCACGAAATGACGGACAAGCGGACCGGGCTTCGCTTACAATCCGGCCATTCCGGAAACACAGAATCAGCGGGAGAAACCCCTCATGGCGAAGATCGCAGTACTGGGTGCCGGCATGGTGGGCGGCGTGATCGCGCAGGATTTGGCACAGAAACAACAGGTCACTTCCGCCGATATCAGCGAGGCGGCGCTGGCGCGGTTGGCGAAAAAAGGTGTGCGCACACAGCGGCTGGACAGCGGTGATGCCGGCGCGCTCACGGCATTCGTGCAGCCTTTCGAGCTGGTGGTGAACGCGGTGCCGGGGTTCATGGGGTACCGCACGCTGGAAACGCTCATCGCCGCCGGCAAACAGGTGGTGGATATCTCGTTCTTCCCGCAGGACGCGCTGGCGCTGGACGCGCTCGCCAAAAGCAAGGGCGTCACCGCGCTGGTGGACATCGGCGTGGCGCCGGGCATGGACAATATCATCCTGGGTCATCACGACGCCGACATGCGGGTATCACGCTTCGAATGCCTGGTGGGCGGATTGCCAAAACATCCCAGGCCGCCGTTCCTGTACAAGGCGCCGTTCTCACCCAGTGACGTGATTGAGGAATACACCCGGCCCGCACGCCTGCAGCGCGGCGGCAAAGTGGTGACGCTGCCGGCGCTCACGGAGCGGGAGCTGGTGGAATTCGAGGGTGTCGGCACACTGGAAGCCTTCAACACCGACGGTCTGCGTTCGCTGCTGCAGACCATGG
>JAGWNO010000017.1 GCA_028871235.1 Gammaproteobacteria bacterium | reverse complement strand
AATGGGCGGTGACACTGCCGTCGTCGGTGAGCAGCGTGAAATTGATGGGGGCACTGTTGACCAACTGTGTACGTTGTGCGGGAGTGCCCGTCACCACTGCCACACAGTTGATGCCCTTCCATGGCTGCTTCCCGGTATTGAGCGCCGCCAGTTCCTCGCGTGTTTCCGGCAGTTCCGGGTCACCGAGCAGAAACAAGACCATCGGTTTACCGTAATGCAGGTCATACAGCAAGCATGGCTGCCCGCTGGTATCGAGGCATCTGAAATCGGGCAGGCGATCGCCGCTGACCAGGCCGCTTGTCACAGCAGTTTTTGCACCTAAGGCTCGGATAAGTTCACTACACTTTACCACCGCGTGTCACTCCGGCCTATGCATGCCGGATGCGTCGTCGCTGACATGATGGTGTAAGCTGAGCCGCTGCCACCAGGTTCCCGGAGGCGATTGTGGAGGCTGTCGTCGAACACCAGGTCACCGATGCCGTGCTCATGATCCGGCCGGCACGCTTCGGCAGCAATCCCGAGACTGCCGCGTCGAATACCTTCCAGAAGGTGCTTAGCGGTGTGGGCAACGTGCAGCAGCTCGCCCAGCTCGAATTTGATCTGTTGGTGGCGATGCTGCGCAAGGTTGGGGTGACAGTGGAGGTTTTCGAAGACACCCCCGAGCCTTGGACGCCGGATGCCGTCTTTCCCAACAATTGGGTGAGTTTCCACGCCGATGGCTGCGTCTATCTTTATCCCATGCAGGCCCAGAGCCGCCGCTGGGAGAGACGCCCGGACATAATCGATGCACTGCACAAGCAGCGCGGTTACCGCGTCGGGAAGGTCGAGGACCTGTCCGGCGCCGAGCTCGAAGGCCGTTACCTTGAAGGCACCGGCAGCCTGGTGCTGGATCGTGCCCGGCACGTCGCCTATGCGTGTCTGTCACCGCGCACGGATGCCAAACTGCTCAAAGAATGGGGGCGCAAGTTGGACTACGAGGTGATCGCGTTCCATGCCATGGATGGCGACGGCAAACCGATCTATCACACCAACATCATGATGTGTATCGGCAGTCGGTTTGCAGTGATATGTCCTGACGGCATTCCCAACGCCGAGGAACGCCACCGCATTGTGCAGCGTCTCGAGAACACCGGTCATGAGATTATCCCCATTACCGGCAAGCAGATGGAAGCGTTCGCCGGCAATCTGCTCGAACTCGCCACCGGTCGCGGCGGCTCCGTGCTTGCCATGTCAGCGCGCGCCGAGCGTAGCCTGACACCCGCTCAGAAAAGCGCCATCAGTAATTACACGCGTATCGTCTCGAGCCCGGTGAACACCATCGAGGCTTGTTCCGGCGGTGGCGTGCGTTGCATGCTGGCCGAGATATTCTTGCCACGTGCCAATGAAGGGGGACAGGCATGACGGCGAAGTGCTTGCAGGAAACCTACGCACCCAGAAGCATCTGCTTTGGTTGTGGACCCGCCAACCCGAAAGGATTGCGCATACGCAGCTTCGCAAAGGATGATGAAGTGATCGCGGAATGGCAGCCGGAGCCGCATCATGAGGCATTCCACGGTGTGCTGAACGGCGGCATAATCGGCGCGCTGTTGGACTGTCATTGCAACTGGACCGCTGCCTGGCATCTGCTGAAGAAGACCGGCGCTGTGATTGCCCCTTGCACCGTGACGGCAGACTACGCCATCACCCTCAGGCGGCCCACTCCCACCAGCGGGCCACTCAGTTTGCGCGCCTGGGTGCTGGAGTCAGGGGAAGACCGGGTGGTAGTGGCGGGCGAACTCATCGCCGGGGGCAAGGTCTGCGATATCTGCCGCGGCACTTTTGTGGCGGTGAAGCAAGGCCACCCCGCCTATCACCGCTGGTAGTTTTTCAGGAACCCGCTATGCTGGAGACGGGTCGCCGTGCGCGATCGCGGTCCCTGGGGTGCATCATGATCAACAAGCCACGGTTATCGGCGCGCACGGTCATTATCGCGGTTTTTCTTGTCCTCATAGGCATCAATTTTTTCGCTGTCCCGGTGCTGCGCACGGTGGAATTCCGGCTGCAGGACGTGCTGGTGCGCATGCACGCCCTCAAACAGCACGCCGACCCGGATGTAGTGGTCGTGGATGTAGATGAACGCAGCCTGTACAAGATGTCGCCGGAAGTGGGCAACTGGCCGTGGCCACGATCGGTACACGCGCAGCTGTTACAGGGCATCCTGGCACAGCAGCCGAAAGCGGTGGTGTTCGACATCAATTTCGTGGATCCTGATCTGGTGCGCCCGGATTCCGACAAATTCCTGATCCAGGTGGCCACTGCCAGCGACAAGGTGTTTTTCCCCATGGTGCGGCTCGAGAATGCCGACGACAATAAAAACGCACCCATCAAGGACTATCCCGCAAAATTCGAGTTCACCGCAACCGCGGATGCCGTCCCGAACGCGCGCGTGGCGCTGCAATTCCCGCTGCTGCCACTCGCCGAGACCGGGCGCGTCGGGATCATCAACTTTCTCGAGGATCCGGATGGTGTGGGTCGCCGCTATTATCTGTATTACCAAGCCTATGGCTGGCATATCCCGTCACTTCCGGAACGGGTAGCCAGAGCGCTCGGCTACGCCGTCCCGCACCAGCCGTCTATCCTGCTTAACTGGCATGGCACAGCCAACGATATGCCGCATGTCTCCTACTACGATGTGTATTCGGATATGGAGCGACGGGTACATCAGCGTCCGGTGGATGAGTTCCGCAACAAGATCGTCATCATCGGCAGCGACGCGCCGCAGTTGAGCGATCTGCGGGTCACGCCCATAAGCAACCTATATCCCGGCATGTATATCCTTACCACCGCCATCGCCAACCTCAAGGATGATGACTGGATGCGGCGCATGCCGGAATACGCAGGGCCCTTGCTGGCAGTGCTGCTGGTGTCCGTGATCGCAGCGATGTTCTGGTGGGGGCGTACCCTGCTCACTACCGGCATCGTGTTACTGGCGGCGACGCCGCTGTTGATCGCCATTAGCTATGCGCTGCTCGATGCCCGCTGGCTCATGCCGGTGTTCCAGCCACTGATCTTCGCGTGGGCGTTTTTCATCAGCATGGGCCTCGCGGATTATTTTCGCGAGCGGCGCGAACGGTTGCATACCGTCGGCCTGTTCGGACGTTTCCTGGATCCGCGGGTGGTGGACGACTTGGTGAAGAACCAGCGCAACCTGCTGGACGATAAAGCCACCAGCCGGGAACTGACGCTGCTGTTCTCCGACATCCGCGGCTTCACCTCCCTGTCGGAGACGCGCACTCCGGAAGAAGTAGTGTCGTTGCTCAATCGTTATTTTTCCCGTCAGGTAGAGGTGATATTCCGTCACGGCGGCACCGTCGATAAGTTCATCGGCGATTGCATCATGGCATTCTGGGGGGCACCGGTTCCCGATGCGGACCAAGCCAGGCATGCCGTTCAGGCGGCGCTGGAGATGGGCAAGGTGCTGGAGGAGTTCCGCAGGGATCTGGGAGAGTTATCCGCCAGCTTCGACGTGGGCATCGGTATCCATACCGGTTCCGCGGTGGTGGGGTTCATGGGCTCGGATAACAAGCTCGATTACACGGCGATCGGTGATAGCGTGAACCTCGCCAGCCGCATCGAAGGACAGACCAAGGGGGTCGCCCGCATCCTGGTATCGGCTGCTACCCGGGAACGCTGTGGTGATACCTTTGACTTTGTGGACCACGGCTCTTATAAAGTGAAGGGGCGGGAACAGGCGGTGCAGCTGTTCGAACCCGTGGAGAAGCACGCATGAAACGCTGGGGGTCGATACTGCTGGTGCTGCTGGTGACGCTGGGTGTGCATGCCGCATCCCAATCCGGCGCCCAGACCATCATGGACACCCAGTTGAACGCTGCACCGTATTCCGATGCCAGCAATATCGTCCCGGTACCGGCCAGCACCAACGTCACCATCCTCTCGCGGCAGGGCGGCTGGTATCACGTGCGCTTGGATTCCGGTCAGGATGGCTGGTTGCGCATGACCAGCCTGCGCATGAACAGCAGCAGTTCCGGCAGCAGTTGGGGCATGGGGTGGCTGTCGCAGCTGTTCGGCAGTGGCCGCTCCGGTGCCACCGGCACCACTGCCACTACCGGCGTGCGCGGCCTCAACACCGGCGACATCGCCAAGGCCAGACCCGACCCGCAGGCGGTGGACAGCCTCAACGCCTGGATAGCGACGCCGGGTCAGGCGCGGCAATTCGCCCAGGAACTCCATCTCAAGGCACAGCAGATCCCTTATCTGCCTGACATCAAGGTGCAGCAGCCATGAACAGGCGCGACGTGATGAAACGCCTGATGCGACCGCTGCTGCTGGCGGGCCTGTTGGCGTTCTGCGGGTTGACGCCGGTCAGCGCCGGTATCGACTGGAACAACGTATTCAACACCCTGAAGACTGTGAAGCAGGCGGTAAAGCCGGCGGATCTGCATGAAGAAGAGCAGATCGGCTACGCCACCGCCGCCACCTTGCTGGGCGCGGCCAAGCCCATCGACAATGCGGATGTGCAACGCTACGTGAACCGCGTCGGTCTCTGGGTGGCGCTGCAGAGTGAGCGCCCGGACCTGCCCTGGCATTTCGCGGTGGTGGCCTCCGACGACATTGACGCTTTCGCTGCACCGGGCGGCTACGTGTTCATCACCCGCGGTCTGCTGCTGCATATGCGCAGCGAGGCGGAACTGGCCGGAGTGCTGGGTCACGAAATCACCCACGTGGTGATGAAGGATCACCTCAAGGCATTGCAGCGCGCCGCTAAACAGCAATTACTCGGTCAGGCGCTCAATTATGAATTGCAGCAGCACGGCAAAAACACGGAGGTGTTCAACAAAATCGCCAACGCCACCCGCACACTGTATTCAAGGGGTCTCGATAAGGCAGACGAGTTCCAGGCTGACCGCATGGGTGTGGTGCTGGCGACGCGGGCGGGGTACGACCCCTATGGACTGATGGCCGTGCTGCAGACGCTGGAGAGCATCGATCCGAAGAGCGGCCGGATGCAACTGCTGTTGGCCACCCATCCGACGCCGGCGGCGCGTATCGTTTTGCTGGCGGCCGCCATGCAAGCAGGGCACATGGATCAGTACGGCAATCAGGTGGAGGGCCGTGAGCGCTTCCTGCAGGTGGTGAAGAAACTGGTGCCAGCATCAGGCACGCAGCCCGCCCATTAGGGATTGAGCGTCACTTCGCCGCTGTAGTAGCCAGTAACTCGTCCAGGAATGCCACCGCCCGACGCAGGTGCGGGACAACAATAGTCCCGCCCACCACCAGCGCCACGCTCATGGCCTCGATGATCTCGGCTTTCGTGGAGCCGCTCTGCAGACACTGGCCGATGTGATACGCCACGCAGTCGTCGCAGCGCAGCACCATGGAGGCGGTGAGTCCCAGCAGTTCCTTGGTCTTCCCCGGCAACGCACCGTCCTGGTAGGTGAGGCTATCCACCGAAAACACCCGCTTGATGACGCGGTTGTCCTCCGCCAGGATGCGCTCGTTCATCTTGCGGCGGAATTCGGTGAATTCCTTGACACGCTCGCTCATATGCGCCGCTGCGGACAGGACCGGTTCAGTTCCACAGGATGGTGCGGCCGAGCGCCGACTGGATCAGCCATACCGCGAACTTGCCAGTCCGGTTCTCAATGTCGAGTATGGGGTTCAGTTCCACCACTTCCATGCTGGTGAGCCGGCCGCTCCTGGCCAGCACCTCGCAGACGAGATGTGACTCGCGGAAATTCAGTCCGCCCGGTACCGGTGTTCCGGTGCCGGGTGCGACCGACGGATCGGAACCGTCCAGATCATAGGAAAGATGAATTCCGGCACTGGCGCGCCCGAGAATCTGCATGGCTTCGTCGAGACAATTACCGGCGCCGCGGGCGTCAATCTCGCTCATGGTGAACACGCGTACGCCGGATTTCTTCACCAGCTCCGCTTCCTTGCTGTCAACATCGCGCACTCCGAATATGACCACATGTTCGGGTTTGAGCGCCGGCACCTGGCCGCTTATACCGGTCAGTTCTATTGGACCCATGCCCAGCAAGGCGGAAAGCGGCATGCCATGAATATTGCCGGAGAGGCTGGTTTCAGGCGTGTTCATGTCGGTGTGGGCGTCACACCAGAACACGCCGAGCTCCTTGCCCTGGCGTTTAAAATGGCGCACAGCACCGGCGATGGAGCCGATGGCCTGGGAATGATCGCCGCCGAGAATCACGGGAAATTCTCCCCGGCCAAACGTCTTTTCCACATCCTCGGCGAGTTCGCGGCATACTTCACTGATGACCTTGAGAAAGCGCATCTTCAGGTTGCCGACCTCGGCCGCTTCCATGGAAATCTGGCCAATGTGTCGCATGCCGACCACCTGGTGCCCGAGTTTTTCAAGTGCCGGCACCACCCCGGCCACGTGCATGGCGGAAGAGCCCATGTCAGTGCCGCGCCGGCTCGCGCCAAGATCGAGATGTACATTGGTGATGCGGATTTTCTTGTGGGGCACGCCGTTAACCGCCGCGATTGCGCAGTTGTGTGGATACGCGTGATTCTAACATGTCATCGATTTCCGCCACAGCAGGCGCAATATGAGACGCGAAAGTGGCTTCGCTTGCGTCAGCTTGTGATCATAGGTCCGACCGCCATCGCCGCCGTGAGCGCGCCGACCTGTGGCCGCGTGCCCAGTCACTTGCGCCGTGGCGGAGTGACTGAAGTACACACCGTTCACATGTCCATGGTTTTGATGACCACACCAGTGCACCTCGCCTGCATTATGCAAGCCAGCTTGTGCGTGTTGCTCGCGTTTTACCCGTGGTCCGCATTCTGTTTGTGAAGCCGCCTACACATGACTTGGCTTGCAACCATTCTCCCCGGAAACTGTCATCTGCTGATAACCACACGCATCATCCAGCCCGTATACGCAGGCAGGATTATAATCCTGCCCATTTCCCGCGGGAGGATGGTTCTCGCCAGCTAAAGGAGATCACCATGAGCCGAGATTATCAGGTCCTGCCTGCCAGGCTGGCGCCTGCCGGTACGGTGCTGATGCAGCCCGGCCACCAGCTCCAGGAACACGTGTCAGTGCGGGACCCAGCCATAGACGTGATGACGGACCTGACGCGGACGCTGGCGGCCACCGTGAACCCGGATCTGCCGGTCATCAATGCGGAAGAGCGCATGCGCAACAGCGGCGTGCGGCTGCTGTTCGTCGTCAACACAGCGGGCGACCTGCTTGGGCTCATCACCCTGACGGATATCAAGGGAGAACGTCCCGTGCGTTTCCAGCGCGAGCGGGGCGTGAGCCACGACGAGGTGCTGGTGTGCGACATCATGACGCCGCGGGACCGCCTTGAAGCCCTGAGCATGGAACACGTCGCCACATCCAGAGTGGGCGATATCATCGAGACCCTGAAGCGTACCGGCCGGCAGCACGCACTGGTCATCACCCGCACGGCAAAAGGCCCGGCGATTCGCGGTATCTTCTCAGCCACCCGCATCGGCCGGCAGCTGGGCGTCCGGTTGGACACCAGCGGTATCGCCTGGACATTCGCCGAACTGGAAGCAGCACTTACGCACTGATATCCCGGATGGTACTGTGTGCGCCGCGGGCCCGCGGGTATTTACAAGCAACAGTGAGATTTATATGTGGCAGCTGATCGCCGGCGCGGTGATGATCAGTTTCTCGGCGGTGTTCGTCAAACTGGTGAGCGTGTCGCCGACGGCGAGCGCGTTCTATCGCATGTTGTTCGGCGGGGTGATGCTGCTTGCCATCGTGCTGTGGCGGCGGGAAAGGCCGCGGGTCACGCCAACCGCTGCCGGAGTATTGTGCCTCGCGGCCTTGTTTTTCGCACTCGACCTGTTCATGTGGCATCGCAGTGTGTTGTACGTGGGTCCCGGTATCAGCACGCTGCTCGCCAATTTCCAGGTGTTCGTGCTCGCTGCGGTCGGGGTGCTGGTGTTCCGCGAACGCCTGACTTGGTTGCAGGCCGTTTCCATACCGCTCGCGGTGCTGGGGCTGGCACTCCTGGTGGGCACGGATTGGGCGGAGTTGCCGCCCCTGTATAAGCGCGGTGTGCTGCTGGGTCTGCTTACAGCCTGCTGCTATGCGGGCTATATCCTGTCGCTGCGGCGCTCACGCGTGGCCGCGCACATGGGTTCGTCGTTCGCCACCATCACTGTGATCTCGCTCGCTACCGCGGCGTTGCTGGCGCTGGCGATGCTGGTCGAGCATGATTCGTTCTCCATACCCACGTGGCGCGATGCGGGCTGGCTGCTGCTGTACGGCATCTCCGGGCAGGTGCTGGGCTGGGTGCTGATCTCCAACGGCCTGGCAAAAGTGCCGGCATCCCAGGCCGGACTGATCCTGCTGCTGCAGTCCGTGGGGGCATTTCTGTGGGATGGCCTGTTTTTTGGCCGGCGTTTCACGCTGGTGGAGACGGCAGGCGCGGTGCTGGCGCTTGCCGCCATCTACCTCGGATCCCAACGACGTACTTCCGCCTGACTCAGGCGATGACGGTGAGCCGCGCCGGCAGGATCTCGATGTCGAGGCGGGTGGCGTTGGTGTAACGGATCTCGCCATCGGCATGCACTGGCAGCGCGCTGTCGGACTCGATCACCAGCCGGCTGCTGCGGAAGAACGACACGCCCGGCTTGCTGAGATGTGTGCCGCGCAACACCCGCGGGACCAGTGTCAGGATGCCCAGACGGCTCATGCCGCGGGCCACCACCACATCCAGCAGACCGTCGTTGATCTCGGCCGTGGGCGCCAGCACGAAGGCACCGCCTTCCACGCGGCCATTGTTGACCGCGATGAGCGTGATCGGGCCTTCAGACACCACACCGTCATGACGCACCCGCACCACCGGCGTCTGATGATGCAGCAGCAGCGTCTGCAACAGCGCCACGCCGTAAACGGCGTTGCTGCGCAACCATTGCATGCGGTTCGCCTGCATGGCCACCTGGGCGTCGAAGCCGATGCCGACGCCGTTGGCGAAATAGAAATCATTGCAGCGGCCCACATCCACCTGGCGGTTATGGCCGTCGGCAATGAGCCGGCAGGCTTCGCGCCAATTGGAGCCGGTGTCGAGCATCTTCATGAAATCGTTGCCGGTACCTGTCGGCACCACTGCCAGCGGTGCGCCGCCGCCGGCCTGCATCCAGCCGTTCACCGCCTCATGCACGGTGCCGTCGCCACCGACGATGATGACCACGTCGGGGTGAGTGGCGAGGGCCTGTCGCACCTGCACTGCCACGTCCCCCGGCGTGCGGCTCCAGCGCACCTCGGTGGCGAGGCCGAGTTCGGCCAGATAACGGCTGACCGCCGGTTGCAGTTTCCGGCCCGCGCCGCGGCCGGATGCCGGGTTGATGATGAGCGGTGCATGCATGGCGGGTCAGTTTATGTTTCGAGGAATCATGTGGAATAAGGCGGCACGCTCATGTTTCATGACGGCGGTTGACGGCGAGCGTTGCCAGGTATTGGATCGCGCTATGCAGTTCCACACGTTTTTCCTGGGAGAGCGTGGCCAGCGCCTGGGTGAGTCGCGCCTCCAGATGTGAAGGCGGGGTATCAGCTATGGTCTTGCCAGTCAGCGTCACATTCACCAGCACCCGGCGCTTGTCTTCGGGCCGCCGCTCGCGTGTGACCAGCCCGCGCAGTTCCAGTCGGTCGAGGATGCCGGTGACCGTGGCGGGACTCAGGGAGATCAGGTCCGCCAGCATGCCGGTGGTCATGGCCCCCTGTTCCTGGAGATGCTGCAGGACGATAAGTTGCGGGATGGTGAGCCCGTGCTCGCTGATGAGCTGACGGCTGGAGATGTCCATGCCACGCATGATGCGTCGCAAGTTCAGCAGGATCTCCTGCGCCATGCGGTCGGGATCCAGGCTCATGGGTTACCTGCGAGCGAATGGATGTACAGCCACAGATTCTTGTACACCCGGAGCGCTGCTGCAAGCGTCGTGGGGACGGGGGCTCCTGCTAGAATGGCGGTCCTGCGCGCGGTGAGGTGGATGCGGCCATGCTGGCACTGGGGATACGACTCTTACTGGCTTATCTGCTGGGCTCCCTTCTCGGCAGCCTTATCGTCGGCAAGCTGTGGGGCGGTGTGGATATCCGCACCCAGGGCAGCGGCAATGCCGGTGGCACCAATGCCCTGCGCACCCAGGGGCGGCTGTTCGCAGTGTGCGTCATGATTATAGATCTGGGCAAGGGCGTGCTCGCAGCCGCTCTCGTGCCGCTTGTGCCGCTCACTTTCCTGCATTCACCGCCGCTGCTGGATACCGCCTGGATCGCGGCGCTGTGCGGCGCGTTGGCCGTTATCGGTCACGTGTATCCGGTATTTTTCGGTTTCCGCGGCGGTAAGGGCGCGGCCACCTTCATCGGCGTGCTCGCCACGCTGGCGCCATTGGCGTTGATACCGGCGCTGCTGGTGTGGGCGCTGGTACTGATGCTCACGGGCTACGTGGGGCTGTCCACCGTGCTTGCCGCCGGCGTTGTACCGGTGTATGCGCTCGGTACGACAGGCTTCGGCTCGGCGCTGTTCGCATTCGGTTTCGCCATGGCGATCTTCATCCTCTTCACGCATCGGAGCAACATGCGGCGTCTCGTGCACGGCAACGAAAACCGCTTCAAGCGCGCCATGCTGTTGCGCCGTCAGCGCTGATTGGTGGCACCGGTTTCTGATTGCATGCTGCCGATGACCCACAATACCCACGCCATCATCCGTGCACTGGCCGATGGCAGATTCCATTCGGGTGAGCACTTGGCGGGCGGGCTCGGTGTAAGCCGCAGTGCGGTGTGGAAACACATGCGCCAGCTGCGGGCACTCGGTATGGATATATTCCGCGTGCCCGGTCGTGGCTACCGGCTGGCGGCACCGCTGGAACTACTGGATGCGGAACGGCTGCGTGCCTACCTGTCACCCGCTTGCCGCACGCGGCTGCAGGACCTCACGGTGCTGGATGTAGTGACCTCGACCAACGATCACCTGGCGACGTGTTCTACGGCACTGCCCACCGCCTGCCTGGCAGAGTTGCAGACCGGCGGCCGCGGCCGGCGCGGCCGCCGGTGGGTCTCACCGTTCGCCGCCAACCTGTATCTGTCATTGGCCTGGCAATTCACGGATCTGCCGCCGGGGTTCACTGCGCTCGGCATGGTGACCGCCGTCTGCGTGGTTCAGGCACTGCGTTCGCTGGGTGTGCAAGGTGTGGCGTTGAAATGGCCCAATGACCTGATTGCCGACGGCCGCAAGCTGGGCGGCATACTTGTGGATATGCAGGGCGAACCACCTGGCCGGGTGCGGGCAGTCATCGGCGTCGGCGTCAACATGCGCATGCCTGCCGCGGCTGGGCCGCAGATCGATCAACCCTGGACCGATCTCGAGACCCTCACCCAGGGCCATCCGCCGGGCCGCAACCGGCTCGCCGCCGCAGTACTGGAGGAACTGGTGGCCGCACTGGAGGTGTTTGCGGTACATGGCTTCGCCGCCTTTGTTCCGGCTTGGCGCAAGCTGGATATAGTGGCCGGCCAGAGGGTGGCGCTGCACCATCAGGGTCAGGTCATCACCGGTATGGCACTGGGCGTGGATGATGATGGCGCGCTGCTGCTGAAGAGCGGCGCTGAGACACGCCGCTTCGTGTCCGGTGATATCAGCTTGAGGCTGCAGCCATGATGCTGCTGGCGGATATCGGCAACACCCGCATCAAGTGGGCCGAGAGTCGTGACAACCAGCTTGGCGGTTACGGCGCCGCAGTACATGCCGGCACATCTCTGGATGAGGTGCTGACGGCGGCATGGTCGCCGCTGGAACGTCCCACACGCATCGTGGCGGTGAATGTCGCGGGCAACGCCGCTGCGGCAGCGCTGGCGCATTTCTGCACGCGACATTTCAGCTTGGCGCCCGATTTCCTGTTGTCATCCGCTCGTTGTGGCGTCGTCGTCAATGGTTATCACGATCCATCACAACTGGGCGCGGACCGCTGGGCGGCGGTGATCGGAGCATTCCTGCGTTACGGCGGTCCGGTATGCGTAGTGGCCTGTGGTACCGCCATCACCGTCGATGCGGTCAACCGCGAGGGCCGCCATCTGGGTGGACTCATCGCACCCGGCATCGCCACCATGCGCAAGGCCTTGGCCGGAGCGACCGCCGCCATCCCGGATGCAGCCGGGGAGGTTGCCGCACTGCTCGGACTGAACACCCGCACTGCCGTCGCCTGCGGCGTCACCCAGGCCGCCGCCGGACTCATCGAGCGCACGGTCAGACGCATTACTGCCGAACTCGGAACCGGGATGCAGGTACTGCTGACGGGTGGCGATGCAGAATACCTGCAGTCGCAGCTCACGGAACGGTATACACTTGCGCCTCATCTGGTTCTCGAAGGCGTGTTGGTGATGGCGGAGCAGCGGACATGATGCGTCTTCTGTTCGTGATGCTGCTGGTTACAAATGTGGCGGTACTCATCTGGTTTGAGTGGTTGAGTCCGCCGCACCCGGCGTTGCAGGTAGCTTCGCCCCTGTCCAATACCAAGCCGCTCACGCTGCTGGCGGAACTTACCCCCGCAGAACACCAGGCGCTGGTGAAAGCGGCCACATCCGCGGCATTGCCGCCTCCCGCACCGGCAGCCAATCCGGCCTCGCCCGCCGCCGCCACCGTTGCGGTCAGCGCGGCTGTCACGGCGCCGGTATGCGTGAGTTACGGGCCATTCCCGAGTACCGAAGCGGCGCAGACCGGTGCGGCACGCCTGCAGAAAGCCGGCGTCAGCGTCAGCCAACGGCTGGTGCCGGGCAAAGTGCGTCTCGGTTACTGGGTATACCTGCCGCCGTTCAGTTCCCGCCATGAGGCGGAAGCGGCGACGACCCTGCTCAAGCAGCGCGGCGTGAAGGATCTCTATGTGGCCAGAGATGAGGCCAACCGCAATGCCATCTCCCTCGGCGTGTTCAACCAGCGCAAAGGTGCGGAGGAGCGCCAGCAGCGCATCCGCAAGCTCGGCTACCATCCGGTGATGACGGAACGTTTCCGCGACGCCCCCCGTTACTGGCTGGATGCCCGCGGCGGCGACGGTCAGCTTCCGCCCGTCTCGGTTTTCACGGATCTCGGCGAGGGCGATGCGGCAGTGACGCGCCAGCCCGCCGCCTGTGGGACCGTGGCCCCGATGCGCTGACGCCACGCACCACGCCCTGATAGAATTCATCCGCTTTCTGAAGACGCCGGCGTAGCTCAGTTGGCAGAGCAACTGATTTGTAATCAGTGGGTCGGGAGTTCGATTCTCTCCGCCGGCACCATGAAATAAAAGGACTTAGCAAATCAGATACTTGTCGGTTCGTCGACCCTGAGACAAGGGTGTATGTGCTGCTCATTAACGGAAAAATGCGGAAGAACATGACGATGCGCATGCCGTTGCATGCACAGGTGATTTTCCAGTTCCACGATGCAATACTAAGCACCAAGATGAACCAAGCTATGCGCTTGTCAGCGGTCTTTGTAATCCTGCTTGTCGCCGTTATGCAGGGGTGTGCCCAGTCACCCGATGAGGCGCTCGCCGAACAGGCGGTCGTCAAATTCCATGCCCAGCTGGATGCCGATCAGGGGCAGCAGATATACGAGCAAGCTGCGGATGAGATGAAAAAGGACGAATCCGAGAGAGTGATGGTGGCGATTTTCGCGGAGACCCACCGCAAGTGGGGTCTTTTGAAGTCAAGCAAGCTCACCGATACGGCGGTGAATTATCTGGATAATGGACATGTTGTTACCCTGACATATAAAACCACTTATGCCAAAGGCACGGTGCACGAGGATTTTCGTTACTTGATCAAGGATAATCAGGCGCTGCTTGCGGGGTACACGATTTACTGAGTTGCTTCATCCTCACGGCAGCACGCGTGGCGCCCGCACCGAGTCCATCACACTTTTCACCGAAAGGTGATATGCGTTAAAAGCGCCCCGGGTAATGGTGGCTCGCGGGCGCCACGCGTGCTGCCATGCCATTACCGTGGACAGCGGGCCGGGGGCCCAAGGCCGGGTGTTCGACCAGTGGGCGTATGAGAACGGTGTCCGGCTGTGCAGTTCAGCCGGTCCGGCAAGTCGGTCGAAAACGCCCATATCGAGAGTTTCAACGCACGGCTCCGTGAAGAATGCCCGAACAAGGCAGTGTTCATGAACCTGGCCGATGCCAGGAACAAAACCGCACGCTGACGGTGGTACTACAACAACCGTCGTCCGCACGGCTCCATGGATGACATGCGCCAGTGGACTTTGCTCACCATCATGCGGGCATGCCAAACTCGGCAGGAACTGATTTATCCCTGGTATCCAGAATGGGGTAACGTCAAGTGCAATTCAATACTGAGGCCATAGAAATGGGTGGACAGCGATAATTCTCAAAATCCTAGTAAGTTCCAGAAGCCTGGCGATGCCCCTTCGATTTTGAGTATTATTTTTCACACACCCCGGGTTTACTTCGTAACGGGCTGCAGACGACTGCCCGACGCTGTCCTGGCGTTGGTGCTCCAGTTTTCGTATGTAACCAGCCGCAACGAGAGCCTCCAGGCCGGCACCAGATTCAGTCCACGCATAACACAGCTGTCACACGGCTGGCATCAAACAGTCATATCCGTGTCATATTGCCCCGGTAGTCTGCACGGCGTCGTGTAGGCCAGCCCTCTGGCCTCTTTAAATTACCTGGGAGACAACTGACATGCGCACGATCCACTGGGTTGGCTTGTTGATGGCTGGGGCCGCGCTGCTGGCCGGACAGGCCCATGCCGACTCGCTGACCGGTTTCCTGAGTCAGGGTAAGTATAACGGTTACCTGCGTGACTACTACTTCACGCGCAATTTCACCAACGCCACCGCGCCCAACAACCTCAAGGCCAATTCCTTCGGCGGGATGTTCAATTACCTGAGTCCGACCTTCGGTGGCGGCTTCAGTGCGGGCGGCACCTTCTGGAGCGCCCAGGACGTGTTCGGATTCAATAACGAGACCGGTAATTACGGACATCTCGAGACCACGCTCGCCGGTACCCAGCCGATCTACACGCTCGGCCAGGCCTACCTGCAATGGAAGCAGGACAGCGTTCTCATCCGCGCCGGCAACCAGCTGATGAACACCCCCTGGATGGGCGCCTCCGACTCCCGCATGGTTCCCGCCACCTACCAGGGCGTATTGGCGGATTTCACGCTGATGCAGGGCGTGGATTTGATCGTCGCGCGGGAATACCGCTGGAAGAGCCGTACCGCCAGCGCTTTCTCCGCCACCACCCTGTATAACGCCAACGGCTTTGCCAATATCTACGGCGGCGCGCCCAACGCCAGTGTCGGTACCCAGAGCGGCAACGGCACCGCCACCGCCGGCCTCACCTACAAGGACGGTGGCGCCAACGCGCAGGTGTGGTACTACAAGTTCTACGACCTCACCAATGCCGCGTACGCAGATGGTTCCTATACCTTCCATACGGGCTCAGGCATCGCCCCGGTGATCGGCGCCCAGTACCTGCATGAATCCAACAGCACCAACAACCTGCTGGCTGCGAGTGTCAACAACAGCACCTACGGCGTCATGGCCGGCGTCAACTTCAGCGGCGACAGCCTGGCGGTGTCCTACAACAAGATCTCCAACAGCACCGGCGACTTCAAGAACGGCGGCATCGTGTCACCCTATTCAGCCGGCTATGCAACCGACCCTCTGTACACGACTTCCATGACGGCGGGTCTGGTGGAGAAGGGCGTAGGCAACGCCTGGAAACTGGCGGGCACTTTCTACTTCGTGGACAAGCAGCTGCGGCTTATCACGAGCTACGCCCGCTACAACACCCAGCCGAACTTTGCCGACACCAACGAGTCCGATGTGGACCTCACATGGTTCTTCTCGGGCGACCTCAAGGGCTTCTCGGTGCGCAACCGCCTGGGTATCGTCCACGGTCTGAACGGCAGCTTTGGGTCGCCGAATCTGGGCACGTTCTACTTCAACCGCGTCATGCTCGAATATGATTTCTGACTCACGCTGACGATCCCTCGCTCCCGTGAGTACTTCAAGGCGGACTTCGGTCCGCCTTTTTTTGCTTTACCGGGAAAATCACCGGCAGTAGCGGCTGGACCTGAATTGGTTTCGTAATGGATGCAGATCTGTCGCAACAAGAGTCCCCGGACCACGGGGTCGTGAAAATGGGGACGTTGTTGTGAGATGAGCGGTCTGGCGCACCATGAGAGCGTCGCTCAGGAGCGTATCGCGTAGCCTGCGGCGCTGCTGCGGAACACGATGCGACAACGCGTGACGGGCGGGTGGTAGGCGTGATTCTCGACGGTAACAGAGCTGGTGCGGATAATGGAATGGGTGGCGTTAACTGATGGATATCGGGTTGCAGCGAGGAGTATGTCCATGGTTCATAGTGGGGCGCTGTCGGAGAGTTTGCCTGGCCCTGTCATCTGACTGCAGGCAAACTGTCATATTCCTGTCACGAAATTCCTCTAGAGTCCCATCCTAATGAATATGGATAGCAGGCATTCCTTGGTGAGTTTCTTTAATGAGGAGTTAATGACATGTTCAAGCACATGATTCGGAATACGGCGATGGCCATGCTGGTTGCCACCGCGGCAGTCGGTCCGGCCAGCTGGGCCGATGGCAAGCTCTTGAATGCCGCAGGTGGTACCGCCATCTACCCGCTGCTGTCGCAATGGGCCAGCCAGTATCAGGGCGAGAAGGATATCGCCGTAAATTACCAGGCCATCGGTTCCGGTGGCGGCATCCAGCAGATCCAGAACAAGACCGTGGATTTCGCCAACAGCGACAAGCCCCTGACGCCCGCGGAGTTGGCGAAACAGGGATTGGCGCAATTTCCGGCGGTGATCATCGGTATCACCCCGGTGGTGAACATACCGGGTATCAAGGCGGGGCAGATGCTGCTTGATGGTCCGGTGCTCGCCGATATCTATCTAGGCAAGATCACCAAGTGGAACGATGCGCGTGTCGTGCAACTCAATCCCGGCCTGCCGCTGCCGGATATGGCGATCACCACTGTACACCGCTCGGATGGCTCCGGTACCACCTTCAACTTCACCAACTATCTGGCCAAGGTATCTCCGGAATGGAAGTCGAAAGTCGGTTCGGACACGTCCGTATCATGGCCGAACGGCGTGGGCGGCAAGGGCAATGCCGGCGTCGCCAGCTTCGTGAACCAGATCCGCGGCTCCATCGGCTACGTGGAATACGCCTATACGATCCAGACCAACATGGCGTATACGCGCATGATCAACCGCGATGGCAAGACCCTCAGCCCCAATTTGGCCACGTTCCAGGCGGCGTCAGCCAATGCTGACTTTACTCATGTGGCGGACTTCTATCTCATCCTGACTGACCAGCCGGGCGCCAAGAGCTGGCCGATCACTGCGGCGACCTACATCCTCATGCGCAAGGACTACTCGAAGGCGCAGAACGAGGCGGTCGTGGACTTCTGCAGATGGTTCCTGACCAAGGGCCAGGGGCAAGCGCAAAAGCTCGACTACGTACCGTTACCTCCCAAGACCGTGCGTCAGATCGAGACGTACTGGAAGAAGAATCTAGGGATCTGAGCCTTCCCCGGATAGGGATGACACGGATGTCGCCCTGAATCTGTCAGGGATCGATCCTCCGCAAGAACGATGCGCCAGGGAAACGGATCTCTGGCGCATTTTATTTATGGAACCGGGCTTCCGGGACGCTGCACCGCACTATGGCCCGGGAGTGGCCTGCAGGGAGCCGGAAAGCAGCCCGCCGCCACCCCGGCGGGTGGATCCGGGCCCGCTTCCGGTAAGACCGGTTTGAGGCATCCTCAATTCTGGGCACTGCCAGGGTAGCCAGGTAGTACGCCTGGGGGCAGGGCTGGCGCGCGGATGGCGATGAAGTCGTGTCGGAATACGCCTTGGAGAGTGCAGGAACTGGCCTTGACAGCTTCAAAAGGTTGACACATGTCTGTGAATTATCAGAAAATTCGCGGCTTCGTCCGTGGAGGGGTACTCAAGCGGCCAACGAGGGCAGACTGTAAATCTGCTGGCTTTACGCCTACGAAGGTTCGAATCCTTCCCCCTCCACCAGAAAGTTGAGTTTCGAGAGCCCCTGGATGGCAGATTCAGGTGACCCAGTGCCGGATGCAGCGGGTGTAGTTCAATGGCAGAACCTCAGCCTTCCAAGCTGATGACGTGGGTTCGATTCCCATCACCCGCTCCAGGACGAACGGGCGGATGGGACAGCAGTTTAGGTCGCCCATGTAGCTCAGTCGGTAGAGCACGTCCTTGGTAAGGACGAGGTCACCGGTTCGATTCCGGTCATGGGCTCCAGGAAATACGGCCCCACCGGGCCGCAGGTTCAGTAAACAGGCAAATCATTCGGAGTAGTACCGTGTCCAAGGCAAAATTTGAGCGTACCAAGCCGCACGTAAATGTGGGGACGATCGGGCATGTGGACCATGGGAAGACGACGCTGACGGCGGCGTTGACGGTGGTGCAGGCCAAGAAGTTTGGAGGTGAGGCGAAGGCGTACGACCA
>JAGWNO010000168.1 GCA_028871235.1 Gammaproteobacteria bacterium | reverse complement strand
AGCAACATCAAGCCGGAATTCCTGGACATGCTGACGGCGCATGCCAAGTACCTGATCGCCCACCCGGAGCAGAAAGTCCGGATCGAGGGTTATACCGATGAACGCGGCACCGTGGAGTACAACATCGCCCTGGGCGACCGGCGGGCGCAGGCGGTGCGCCGTTTCATGCTGTTTCAGGGGGTGAACCCCGACCAGATCAGCACCGTCAGTTACGGTGAAGCGCATGCGGTCTGCAGAGAGCATAATGAGGCTTGCTGGTCCAGGAACCGCCGCGCGGTAATCGTGTACCTGAGATGAAGCCGAGACAGCTCCTATTGACGACGGCAGGACTTGTTGTCCTGCTGGGCGGCTGCACCATGACGGTGAGGGATGATGATCCGTATGCCGTGCGTGAGCGGCAGCTCGAGCTGCGTGTTGACCGCCTCGATCAGCTGTTCAAGAATAACACCCTGGAGAGTCTTGCCCAGCAACAGCAGCAGACACAGGACCAGTTGCGGGAGTTGCGCGGAGATGTGGAAGTGCTGCAGCACAATATGGATCTCAGCAAACAGCAGCAGCGGGATCTGTATCTTGACCTGGACCGGCGCCTGCAGAAGCTGGAACTGGGAGTGAACAACTCCGTCGGCGCCACGGCGGCGCCGACGGTGGGAACCGGTGCCGCTGCCACTGCGGCACCAGGCAGCATCGCTGCGCCGGCCACCGTGACCGGCGGAGACCAGGCGGCCTATCAGCAGAATTTCGCTTTGCTGAAGCAGGGCCGTTACGAGGATGCCATCGACGGTTTCACAGGCTTCATCCAGAAGTATCCACAAAGCGCGCTGGTGCCCAACGCTGAATTCTGGATGGGTGAGGCTAATTATCAGATGAGCGACTTCAAGGGGGCGCTGGTTAACTTCCAGGCGGTGGTGCAAAACTATCCGCAGTCCAACAAGGCCGCAGATGCCCTGCTCAAGGTGGGCTACTGCCAATACGAGTTGCGCAACTGGAAGGCGGCCCGCAAGACCCTAACCAGCGTGGAGCAGAAGTATCCAGGTTCCAGCGCGGCACGTCTTGCGAAGCAGCGCCTGCAACGCATCGGCAAAGAGGGCCATTAGGCACTTGTGATTCCCGCCGCCACACCGCACGCCAATATCCGCCGGGAAAAACTGCCGGCTGCAGAGCGCCTGAGAATCACCGAGATATTCCATTCCATCCAGGGCGAGGCGGATAGTGTCGGCTGGCCGACGGTGTTCGTGCGACTCACCGGCTGTCCACTGCGCTGCAGCTATTGCGATACCGCCTACGCATTCCACGGCGGCGAATGGTTGAGCTTTGCTGATATCGAGCGCCAAGTCGCTGCATTTTCACCCCGTTATGTGACCGTAACCGGCGGTGAACCGCTGGCGCAGAAAAATTGCCCGGCCTTGCTCACGCGTCTGTGCGACACCGGCTATCGAGTGTCCATCGAGACCGGTGGAGCCTTACCCGTCATTGATCTGGATCAGCGGGTGATCCGTGTCATGGACCTCAAGACACCGGGTTCGGGTGAATGCGCACGCAACCTGTGGGAGAACATCACGGTCCTGCGTCCCGGGGATCAGGTGAAGTTCGTCATCTGCGACCGGACCGATTATGAATGGTCACGCAACAAGTTGCGGGAGCATGCGCTGGCGGAACGCTGCCAAGTGCTGTTTTCGCCCAGTTACGAACAGTTGCAGGCCGGCGAACTGGCGGACTGGATTCTGGCTGACCGCTTGCCGGTGCGCCTGCAGGTGCAACTGCATAAGTATCTCTGGGGCAACGTGCCGGGGCGCTGACCCGGCAGGCTCGCCGAACTCATGGGGAAAGCCGTCGTCCTGGTTTCTGGCGGATTGGATTCCGCCACCACCTTGGCCATGGCGCGCGACGCCGGCCATGTCTGCCATGCGCTAAGCATCGCCTATGGCCAGCGTCATCGTGCCGAACTGACGGCCGCTGTGCGCGTCGCCCAGGCTCTGGGCGCCGTGGATCACAAGACCGTGGCGCTGGACCTCTCCAGCATAGGTGGTTCCGCACTCACGGATACACATATCTCGGTACCCGACAGGCCCTCTGCCGGTATTCCCGTTACCTACGTGCCGGCACGCAATACGGTGTTTCTCGCTGTGGCGCTGGGTTGGGCGGAGGTGCTGGGTGCCGAACATATCTTCATCGGCGTGAATGCGGTGGACTATTCCGGTTACCCGGATTGCCGGCCGGAATTCATCGCTGCCTTCGAGCGGCTGGCGGCGCTGGGCACCCGGGCAGGCGTGCAAGGGCGGCGCTTCCATATCCATGCGCCCCTGTCCAAACTCTCCAAGGCGGAGATTATCCGCCTGGGCATGGGTCTTGGCGTGGATTATGCCTTGACTGTCTCGTGCTATACGGCGGATGCCGCCGGGCATGCCTGTGGCGTGTGCGACAGCTGTCGTCTGCGCCGCCAGGGTTTCTTGGAGGCGGGGGTTCCCGATCCGACGGTCTACCGTTAAATGGGTTGTAATTCGATGCGCATCCGCTATCATGCGCCGCCTTTGCGTAAAATCCCGTCTGCTATCGGGCCGTTAGCTCAGTCGGTAGAGCAGCTGGCTTTTAACCAGTTGGTCGGGCGTTCGAATCGCCCACGGCCCACCATTCCAGGCGGCCGCACGCATTCAGCGGGCCGTCGGCATCTGCTAGAATTTCCACCCTGGTTCCAAGCTGATCTGGCGCACGCTGGGCGCCGAATCCAAGCTCATGTCGGAGTATCAAAAGAGGTTGTATCTCCATGAATCTTCAGGAATTAACCAGGATTTCTCAAAAGCTTGTCGCGGATAATCGCGGTATCCTGGCCGCCGACGAGAGCACCAGCACCATCGAGAAGCGTTTCAAAACCATAGGCGTGGGTTGCACGGAAGAGGCGCGCCGTGGATACCGGGAAATGCTGTTCACCACCCCCGGCATGGAGAAGTTCATCAGCGGCGTCATCATGTATGACGAGACTCTGCGTCAGCAGACCAGTTCCGGCATGCCGTTCGCGGCTATGCTGACCGAGCGCGGTGTCGTGCCAGGCATCAAGGTGGACAAGGGCGTCACGCCCCTGGCGGGCAGCCCCGGCGAGAAGATTACCGAGGGTCTGGATGGCCTGCGTGAGCGCCTGCAGGAATACCACCGGCTGGGCGCCCGGTTCGCCAAGTGGCGCGCCGTTATAGACATCGCCGACGGTATCCCCACGGAGTACTGTCTGCTGGCCAACGCCCAGGCCCTGGCCCGCTATGCCGCCCTGTGCCAGGAGACCGGACTGGTGCCGATCGTGGAGCCGGAAGTGCTCATGGACGGCGCCCATACTCTTGAACGCTGTGCAGAGGTGACCGCGGCGACCCTCAAA